>JBBRVA010000404.1:0-7321 GCA_038247295.1 Caldilineales bacterium
CGCCACCGGCTATTATAAAAATAGTGCGCCCAGGCGAGTTGCTGCGCGCGGTGCGCCGACAGCTTACACAACTGGAAGAAGAATGAATACAGCTACCTTTGACCACGAAACCTATCTTTCCCCGCTCACCTGGCGTTATGGCAGCGACACGATGCGCCGTGTCTGGAGCGAAACCGAAAAGCGCCGCCTCTTGCGCCGTTTTTGGGTCGCCCTGGCCCAAGCCCAACAGACGGCTGGCCTGGTGACAGCCGAGCAAGTGGCCGATCTGCGTGCCCATCAAGATCAGATCGATATTGCCCGCGCCACCGAGATTGAACGCGAAATCCGCCACGACTTGATGGCCGAAATCAAGACTTTTGCCGAGCAATGTTCCGTCGGCGGCCCCATTATTCATTTGGGCGCTACTTCGATGGATGCGCTGGACAACACCGATGCGATCCGCCTACGCAATGCCCTGGACATCATCGTGCAAGGCGTAGAGGCGATGCTCTCGGCCCTGGCCACCCGTATCGAAGCCGAAGCGGCGACCCCTGCCATTGCCTTTACCCACATCCAGCCTGCCGAACCGACCACGGTTGGTTATCGATTGGCACAAGTTGGTCAGGATCTGCTGATCGATTGGGAAGAGTTGCGGCGTGTACGGGCCGGGGTGCGCGGCAAAGGGCTGAAGGGTGCCGTTGGCACAAGCGCCAGTTATACGCAACTGCTCGAAGGTACAGGCCAGACCGCGCGTCAGTTGGAAGAACAGGTGATGCAGACGCTTGGCCTGGAAGCCTTTCCCGTGGCAACGCAAACCTACACACGCAAACAAGATTGGTTGGTGCTCAACGGGCTGGCCGGGCTCTGCGCAACCCTGCACAAATTCGCTTTCGATTTGCGTCTGTTGCAAAGTCCCCCGATCGGCGAATGGAGTGAACCATTTGGCGATAAACAGGTTGGCTCCAGCGCGATGCCCTTTAAGCGCAACCCGATTACGGCCGAAAATGTCGATAGCCTGACGCGCTTGGTGGCGGCCTTACCGCGCGTCGCTTGGGACAACGCTGCCCTGAGCCTGCTCGAACGCACCCTCGATGACTCGGCCAACCGGCGGCTGATCTTGCCCGAGGCTTTTTTGGTCACCGATGAAGTAGTGCAGCGCAGCCTGGGTCTGATTAAGGGCTTGCGTATTTGGCCCGGCCCAACGGCGCGCAATTTACGTGAATATGGCCTCTTCGCCGCCACCGAACGCGTGCTGATGATGGCTGTGAAAGCCGGCGGTGACCGCCAGGTATTACATGAAGTGATTCGTGAACATAGCCTGGTGGCATGGCAGGCCATTCAAAGCGGCGCGCCCAACCCTCTGCCCGAACTCCTGGCCGCGGATCCACGGATTACAAACTATGTGGATCCGGCTAATCTGCCCGAACTGTTAGACGCATCCGGCCACGTGGGCGATGCGCCAGAACGCGCACGTGCGCTGGCCGCCGAAATTCGTCACTTACTTACGGCCGGGAAAAATGAAACGGGATTAGGGAAACGGTAGTACAAACGCCGAATCCCGTTTCCTGTTTCCCGAACCCCTAACTTTCGCAGGCAAATTACCTAATGACCCAAACCAACCAATATATCCTCACCGCCGATGCCGACTTCGCCGACCTGGCGCTAGAAGAATTGCGTCGAATTCTGCCGCACTCACCCGATGTTGTGTCGTTGGCGCCGGGCGTGCTGCTGGCCACGAGTGAGACGCCTTTTGAAGAGCTGGCTGAATGGTGGCGGACTGGTCCGCCCATTTTCGTCCGCCATATCTGTCCCGTGCAAGCGATCGTGCCGCTCCAGGGCCAGGCTGATGTGGATTTGGTCGCCTTGCGCGAAGTTGTCACCACCGAATTCGCCGCGCAAATTGAGCCGAACTTGCCCTTCTCCGTCCAGACACGCATTCTAGGCGAATTGCCATACAAGCCTTTTGACGTCAACAATGCCCTGGCCGACGAGATCCATGCCGTTACCACGGCCCAACTTAACGTGCGTACGCCGCAACAAATTTTATCCGTTGTCTGTGCTCCTGCACCTAACGATCCATCGCACAATACGCACCAGGTTGCTTTTGTCGGGCTTTCTGCTGTCGGCCAAAATCTATCCGACTGGGCCGGGGGGGTGCGGCGTTTTGCGCGCGAAGAAGGGCAGGTAAGCCGGTCAGAGTTCAAATTGTTAGAGGCGTTGGAAATTTTCGACATTGATTTACCGGCGCGCGGTTCGGCTCTAGATTTGGGCGCCTCGCCTGGTGGCTGGACACGCGTATTGCGTCAACATGATCAGTATGTCACTGCGGTCGATCCCGGTGACCTGGATCCGCGCCTGGCTCAAGACCGGCGCATACGGCACAAGCGAATGACAGCGGAGGACTATTTGGCCGATGAGCCTGAACAATTTGATCTGATTGTCAACGATATGCGCATGGATGCGCGTGATTCTGCCCGCCTGATGACGCGCTTTGCCCACCAACTGTACGCACATGGGATGGCCATTATGACGCTCAAACTGCCAGAACAAAATCGCCGTCCTGTCATCGATCAGGCATTGACGCTTTTGCGCCAAGCCTATGCGATCGCCGGCGCGCGCCAATTGTTTCACAACCGTAGTGAAATCACCGTCTATCTACGCCCTTTACGCCGTGAGTGGGAGTAGGACAGTGACTACTACGCCACCGTTAGCGTAGCGAATCAATTCGCCGCTACCCAGACAAAGTCCACCTTCGTGGACTGCGCGCCCAGTGGGCACCCGAGCCTGCGTAGGCAGGCTTCGTTTAGGTAGCGCGTGGTTTTAACCACTGCGATCCTAATTTAACGTTGGCGTACTAATTTAACGTTGGCGTACTGCTTACTGTACCACTGCTCTACTGACTTACTGCCCTGCAATTTTGCCTCCAGCCTCCATTCCAGGTAGACTACCTCCTATGCGCATTGCACTACTCGCCGATATCCACGGCAACTTGCCGGCCTTGGAAGCCGTCCTTGCTGAACTTGAGCGCCTTCAACCCGACCAAGTGGTCGTCGATGGTGACTTGATCAATGGTGTGCCTTTTAGCCCCGAAGTGATTGATCGCGTGCGGGCGCTGGATTGGGCGGTTGTCCGTGGCAATCACGAATTCTATTACCTCGATTTTGGCACGGCGCGCGATGTCTATGGTTCGCACGATCGGGAGCGCTGGGGTCAGTTGCATTGGCTGGTCGAGCGAATTACACCAACCCAAGGCGCCTATTTAGCTATGTTGCCCGATGAACGCACTTTTTACTTGCCGGGCGCCCAACCTGTGCGCATTACGCATGGCGTGCCCGGTCGTAATCGGGTCGGCTTCTATGCGCACCAACCGGCCGAACAGATCATTGCCGATATCTACGCGATCCCGGAGCGCACGCTTATTTCTGCCCACTCACATGTTCAGGTCGACCGCCACCTTTGTGTTGATCCTGATCTACTCAGTCGGCTCCAGTCAAACCCTCATTTGGATGGCTTACTTAACGAGCAGGCGGTCTTACCGCGCGATTGGCACGTCATTAATCCAGGCAGCGTGGGGTTACCGCTCGGGGGGAACCCCGCGGCTCACTTTGCATTGCTGGAGAATGTGCCAGAAAGTGTCGCACCGGGTGGCTGGCGCGCTACCATGCAGCAAGTGGCCTATGATCGACGTCCTGCCTTGGCGGCCTTCGCCGAGACCGGGATGCTGAGTGCCGGCGGTGTGATTACCCAGTTATTTTATTGGGAAGTGGTCACTGCCCAGCCCGAGATCATCTTCTTTTACCGCTGGGCGCGTGAATATGGGTTTGACCCTGAGCACGATATCGGGGCGACTTTTCGCGCCTACACGGCGGCTACGCAGCGCGATGCATACGTACGGGATCGCGATCCACTTTATCAGCGGGCGCATAATTGATGCGAATCGCAATTCTCGCGGATATTCATGGTAATCTCCCGGCGCTGGAAGCGGTGTTAGCTGATTTCAAGCACCAATCCCCAGATGCGGTCTACCTTGCCGGTGACCAGATCAATCGCTGCCCTTGGAGCAGCGATGTTATGGATCTGCTGGCAACACTGGGCTGGCCAGCGATTGAAGGCAACCACGAACTGGTGATCGGAAAAATTAATACACCTGCCAACGAGGCGCCCTTTACCAATCGCGCCCGCTTTATCGATCTCTGGTGGACGCAGGAGCACCTATCTTCCCATCACCTGACCACTATCCGCCAATTGCCGGCCGAGCGTACCTTGCACTTTGCTGCGGCGCCACCGATCCGGCTCGTCCACGGCGTACCCGGCAACCCATTCCTGGGCTTGATGGCCGAAACTAGCCCCGCCATTGTGAATCGTGCCTTGGCGAATGTGACCGAGCCGGTGGTTATTTGCGCCCATACCCATCGTCCACTGGCGCGCACTACAGAACGTTGGCAGATCTTCAACGGTGGCAGCGTCGGCGCGCCCTACAACGGTGATCCGCGCGCCCACTATCTCTTATTAGACGCGGTGGATGGCCAGTGGCAACCAACCTTTTGCCGGGTTGACTATGATCGCAGCGTAATTCCTGGCGCGTTTCGCACATCTGGCATGTTAGACGCACTTGGCATGCTGGGCGAATTGCATTTGCGTACGATCTTGGACGGCGAACCTTGGAGCAGCGATTTTGGTTATTGGATGAAGTTCCAATCAGCCGAATTGCAGGATGATCTGGAGCGGGCCGTTGTCGATTATTTACGACTTCATGGGCCAGGGCGCTGGGCGTTTGATGTCGAAGAATGAATCATCAAAGAATACAGAGGAGCACTATGATTCGTTTATTAGCCGAGGCTGACCGGGCGGCAGCCATCCAACTTCTAGCGGCTACCCCCCAGTTCAACCTTTACCTGTTAGGTAATCTAGAAACGTTGGGCTTCGGTCGCGATTTTTGCGAATTTTGGGGCGACTTTGGCAGCGATGAAAATGGTGAGCTTTATCTGCGCGCCGTGCTAAATCGATATATGGCCGGCTGGGCCATCTACGGCATGCCCGCGGCGGACTGGGCGGGATTAGGCTGGATTGTAGATGCTCATCCAGCCGGGGCAACGCGTTTGCAGGATAACCCAGGCGGCGTCCCTTCTTTTCTGCCTTATCTGCAACACCATCGTGCTGTGCAGATAAAGACCGAAACCTTGATGGACTTACGAATGGAAGATTTTCGACCGCTGGCGCCGCCAGCGGGTGTTGCCGTACGCCGTGGCGTTTTGGACGATGTAGCTGCTTTGGCAGAACTTTACGCTGGCGCCGGCGAGATGGCCCGCACACCAGCCACCATCTTACGCCCCCTGCAAGACACCCGCTTGTGGCTCGTAGAAGACGGCGGACAGATGTTAGCGGCCGCGCTGACCAATGCGGAAACAGCGCAGATGGCGATGATCGGCGGCGTCTTTACGCTGCTGTCGGCACGCGGACGGGGTCTGAGCCAAGCGGTTTGTAGTGCTCTTTGCGCCGATCTCTTTGCTGCCGGCAAACAGCCCGTGCTCTACTGGATTAACTCCGCCGCGGGGGCGGTCTATCATAAGCTCGGCTTTCGACCGATTGGACAATGGCGGGCGGCTTGGTTGGAAGCGGTGTAAGCATTAATTGTTTAATAAATGCGGCGCTATGCCGGCATCTACCAAGGTATCGCGCAAGGTGGAGCGCGCACGGCTCAGGCGAGATTTTACTGTCCCCAATGGCAACTTTAACATCTCTGCCGCTTCTGCATAATCATACCCTTGTACATCGACGAGGAGAACTACATTGCGGTGCCAGGCGGGCAGCGCGTCGATGGCGCCTAGTAAAATTTGCATACTCTCCTGATGTAAAGCCACGGTTTCTGGATTCTCTGCTTCAACTGTTGTTCGAATCGGCAGCGCCGCATCGGATCGGTCAACAAGCTCATCTAGGCTTACCGTATGGCGACGCTTTTGGCGGCGCAGATGATCGTAACAAGTGTTCGTAACAATACGCATCAACCAGGAGCGAAAATTGCCATCTTGGAAGCGTGGCAAAGCGCGGTGGGCTTTGATCAAGGCATCTTGAACGGCGTCGGCGGCCGCTTCTTCCGTTTGCAAAATGTGTTGAGCCGCCCGTTCCGCCGCCGATCGATAATAGTCAACCAAATAACGAAACGCAAATTCATCACCCCGCCGCGCCGCGTCGAGCGCGTCAGTCAGGTCGGGCATGGCTGGTGCATTATCCGCCTGTTTGCCCAATGCCAAGATTTCGTTTCGTTGTCCATAATGAGCGAACCAGGTGGCGTCCGCAAACGACTGAGTCATACATTACACCTCATTATTGATACCTTCATTTGCACGGGCTGGCTGCACAAAACTACTTGCGCCTGCTGTCAATCTCCTCGCTGATCCGGCTGGCTGCTCCGGTTGGCTGCTGTGATTGCGATGTATCAACGCGTGAGTCATACCAAAATTCGACCGCGTGGTTGGCGTAAGGCCGGTCCACGATCCAAATTATGATTTGCTCATCCGCCGAAAGTGTGAACCCCCAATCCTTGACTTTTCGCAAAGCATCGGTTTTCACACCTTTTATAAGATAAGCCACTATGATTTATCTTAATCGAGTTTTATGAGAAGCGTCTGATCGTTTTGCGACGAAACCTAGACCATTTGCCTACGCTACCCCATTTGATTGTATATTACAGGAAAGGCGACCGACAGACGACAAACAATCCTGACGTAGGGATGCTGGTCTACTGTCATCTATCAATAATACGCTAAAATAGGTAACAAGTGCCAATCTGTAATATTTTGGTTGGGTGGCTCGCCATTGTAGAAGAAAAAAATGACCTCGTCGCTACTGTGCCGGGTAGCGACGAGGTCGGAGGAAGGAGGAAAGGAGGAACCAAAGGAGAAAGGCAAAGTCTGCTCCCCAGTAAACTTTGCGATGTTGCTGTTAAATCTCTTTTACATCAACACTACGCTTAGTATACACTGGCTGATTTTGTACAACAATCGTCACTTTGCACAAAATATAAACCAATTTTCACTTCAATATTGCCATTTACATTTTTCATATCTATGCTTCTGGTGGATAGTTGTGCGAATTGCTGCAATTTACGCGCGTGAGTGGAACCGGTTATGTGCTAGAAATCTATAAGCGTATAATTACATCCTTCACTTTCTTTCATCTTGTTTAAGGAGGTTTTATGGTCACCGATATTGATATCCGGCAGGTCGTTGAATTTGAAAGCCATGAACATCCTGTTCTGAGTGTCTATTTAAACGTCGATCCCCAGCGTTGTACGGTAGAGCAGTATCGGCTGGCCCTGCGCAATCTGCTGGATAAGGCCGAC
>JBBRVA010000405.1:0-7307 GCA_038247295.1 Caldilineales bacterium
TTAGGAAAATCGGGATGCACGGCGACGCCCATCAGGCCGCGGTCGGCAGTCGTGTTCACCTCGCCGCTCAGGTCGATAAAATAGCCCTCCTGCAACGCGCCGTTGTCGACCACTCGCACCTGGCCGGCCTTCTGGGTGATAAAAATGCGGCCATCGGGGGCGATGGCGAAACCGGTGGGGATCTTTAGATCCGCCGCAATTGGTTCATCGACAAAACCGTAGGGCAGATGCATCGCCCACCCTTGGGCTAAAATAGAGGCGGATTGGCCGGTCGGCAAACTGAACGCAAGACAGAGCAACAAGAGCAAACAAAGACGGATAAAATTTCGCATGCTACAAAAGTCTCCTTTCTAGACTGCCCATCAGTTTACTCCATCCGCGCTCATTTGCAACCTTGCGTTTGGGCGGTGTTTGCACTACGGCGCATCAATGCGCGGCAACACAAACAAAACCCACCTTCGTGGGTTAAACACCAACCGACAAAGATGGGTGCGGAAATGCCGCTAGGGGAAAGCAGATACTTTCTAATCGTTGCCGGTTGTGGCAACCCATTGATAGCCAGCGGCAGTGGGTTGGATGCGGCCCAAGGCGGGGATGTGACAGGCGATCAAGAGCGCCTTCTCTTGGCTTGCCTGTGCACTGAAAGCGGCGCGACTGCGCTGGTTGACGGCGGCATCGTTCCAGGGCAGCGTCCAGTGTGGTTGCTCAACTTCAGCGGGCAAGTGATAGAGATCGCCGATGCAGTAGAGGGTTTGCCCCGCACTCTGCAAACGCACAAGCTGATGACCGGGCGATTCACCAGGCGCGGGGATAATGCGCACGCCGTGGCCGAGATCAGTTTCTTGATCAACCACTTGTAGTTGACCTTGCTGGTGTAATACGCCAAAGGTACGGCTTTCTAAACTAGTGGCATCGGCCAGCCGCGCTTGCATAGCGTCCCAGTCACCCCAGCCCAGATAGTGTTGGGCATTGGGGAAAGCAGGCGTGTACGCCCCATCACGCAATTCAGTCAGCGCATTAAAATGGTCGCCGTGGGCATGCGTAATAATCACATGCGTAATCGCCTCCGGCTGGATGGCGGCCGTACGCAACGTGGTGAGCAGATCGGGTGGCGGCGCGTAGCCAGGGATCAACTGCGGGGCGTCGGGCGGATAGTCATACGCGCCGGCATCGACGAGGATCGATGCGGTGGGTAGGGCAAGGTGAACGTTGTAGATCGTCAACCGCGCTGGTTGCGCCAGTAACGACGCATAATGCGTCCGTTCTTGCCCGGTCAATGTAAACCACAAATTGACATCCTCGTGTACGTCACCGATGTTGATGAGAGTAACGGAAGTTTCACCAAGTTGGATGGTGTGCAGATTGTCAGCCATTGTCGTTACCTCCCTATAAAATTTGGTGCTTGTTATGGATGAGAGTGTCGAAAAAGTAGACTGCCACTTAACGGCGTTCCTCGATAATGATTTCGGAGATCGGCCTACCCTTTACTTCGACGGGCTGACGTTTTTCATTATACATGGGATCCATAACAGGTAACTTAACTTCGGTTAATAGTCCCATCGCCACAAGTTCACGTTCGAATTCATCTTCGGTGGGCCTGGTATAGAGGTTTCTTAGCCATATATCCAAGACATCTCGCAGCCGTCGCAATTCATCTGGAGGTAGCTTACGCACATCATCCCACACCTTTTCAAAGGTAAGTTGCGCCATACCAATCTCCTTTACGATCCATATCCATGCGATCTTAAGCTCATTTAGCACATGATACCGCTTTGTATGTGAAACATCAACTGCCACCGACTTCTATAAACTACAGACGATCAAAGGTTTGTTTTGCTTGTTGTGGTTGCCGGTCCACTTCACCTTGGTGGCGTCAATTGGGCCGCCACAGTTCGGGCAATTTTCTGGCAACCCCAGTTCGCGCGTCTGAACCAGGGCTTGTTTCTCTGTCGTCTGGGTTAGATAGTTGCCCAATCAGGGCCTGGGTCAACCCGCTGATGGCGACGAGAACGAGGATACCCGGCCACCACCAGCCCTGCCAGGCAAGGATCGCAAGGCCAATTAACCAGATCGCACTTTGAATTTGTCGCCAGGGACCCGGCAGTTCCTTTTCGTCTTTTTCTTTACTCATGCTGGTTCTCAGATCACTCGATTCTTTAATTGGTGGTGACTGGCTTGGGCTAAAACACTACATCAGATGCAGAAAACAACAGATTTGCCTCTGCGCTCATCTGTTGTTTTCTGCATCTGATGTAGTGTTGGACGAAATCCGAGAAAGCCTCAACACTTACAATTTTTGGGTAACTGGCTCAGGCACATTTTGTCGCGTGGATGTATCCAATACCGTAATGCCAACCAATGTTTTACCCCGATAACGGAGCAACAGTCCATCATCAGTGGTTTCAGTATTAGTCGCTTTTTGGGGACGCTGAAGACTAATGTAGAGTACATCGGCTTCACGATCATAATCCACCCAAAAGCGTTGCGCGGCAAATGCGGTAAGCAAGGGCAGTGCTTGCGCGACTGACTGAGAGATATTCGGAACTACTGTTTTTTCCATAATGTTTTCTCGCGGTCTATTTTGTCGGTAAAATAAGCAGTAACAACAAATCCGTCATCGATAGACAGTTGGCGGTAGATAACACATAAATAACGTTTACGGCCATAGGAGCGTACAGCAATTAGCGAGCCGCGGTGACCAGGCAATACGAATTCGGGGTTTTCGACGACTACTAATACATCTTCATAATAACCCGCCATGTCATCATGGCTTTCGACGATGTGAAACCAACGTTCTGATGTAAGACGGATAGGTATGCCATCAACAGACAGAGCTATATCCATTACCAATATCCAACTGGGTTAGAAGATGACCATTC
The DNA here is from genome assembly GCA_038247295.1 of Caldilineales bacterium. Classification (GTDB taxonomy): domain Bacteria; phylum Chloroflexota; class Anaerolineae; order Caldilineales; family Caldilineaceae; genus JAPLGZ01. The sequence continues at coordinate 2,880 of JBBRVA010000405.1, forward strand.
GAATAAATGACATCGCTATTATATCACAGGGCAACCCCTTTACAGTAGCGGCATCACGTAATCAAAGACAGCGTCGCGCGGCTCCACACCCAAGCCCGGCCCGTCCGGCAGATAGAAATAGCCAGCTTCACAGCGCATCGCGGCTGCACCAACGTGCGAATTGGTGACAAATTGCAGATTGCGGTCAAAGATCGAGTGCTGGTATTCATGCATCACCAGGTTGGAAAGCGCCGCTGCAACCTGCAAGCTGGCGGCCTGGGCAATGCCGATCCCGATCGTGGCGTGTGGCATCACCTTGCAGTGGAAAGCTTGCGCCATGCGGCAGACTTCCCAAAAGGCCGTGACGCCCATGTGTGCCATCTCCGGCTGGATGATGCTCATACAGCGGTGGACAAAACGCGGACGATATTCATACACTGTACGCAGCTCTTCGCCAATCGCCACTGGCGTCTTGACCGCGGCCACCACGCGCGCCTGGCCTTCCAGATCTTCCGATTGAACGGGTGCTTCGGCCACGTAAAGGTCATAGGCTTCCAGCGCCGAGATCAGCTTGATCGCTTCCTGATCGGTGTAACGCCAATGCAGATCGACCAGAATCTTCGGTTCTGGACCGACAGCCGCGCGGATCGAGCGCATCTCGGCAATTTCGCCTTCGTCGGCGACTACGGCGGCGAATTTGACCGCGGAGAAACCTTTGTCGATCCATGCTTTTGCCAAAGCGGCGCGTTCGGGACGCGTCGCCTTGGGCAGCCCGGATACATAGGCGGGAATCCGATCGTGGCGCCGCGCCCCCAACAACTTGCAGATAGGTAACCCAGTCAACTTGCCGCGTACATCCCACAGCGCCATGTCGAGCCCGGCCAACGCATCGACATAAAAGCCACCAAAGAAGCCGCGCACGCGCATCGCGTTATAGATGTCCTCATGGATGGCGACCACATCGTGCGGATCGCGGCCGCGCACCAGCGGCGTCAGCAGATCGCGGCTGATCATGGCGACGGCTTGCGGCGCGATGACGCCGAAACTTTCGCCCCAGCCCACGACGCCCCGTTCGGTTGTCAGCTTAACGAGCAGCGAATGATCGTGAATGCTATAAATGGTCTGGTTGCCAGGGCGGATAAAATAGCCCTGTTCGCTGACCTGGATGCCATTCTCCAACGGCCCCAGATAAGGCGTGTCGCGCGGGATTTGCAGCGGAAAAAGTTCAACCGTGGCGATTCGATCCAGCATAGATTGCTCCTATAAAAAATGGTGGGTCGTTTTGCAAAATCATGTTGGCTCAGCTATGAAAAGTGGGCAAATTGCTATTTTGCCCACGGCAAAAATCTTTTTGCCCACTTTCGGCTGATAAGCCAATCATGTTATAGTGGCAGACATTGATCAAGTTTAAACGCAGTTAGGAGTTAAATCAACGTGAAGCAGACCTCACCATTGATCCCCGCGGTTGTCTCAACCGTGCCAGCCGAACCGATTAGCCAATGGGATACACGAGCGATCCTGATCGGGCTGATGGTGCCAATGGGCATGACGGTGCTCAATCTCTCGATGTTCGGCGTCGCCGTGCCTTCGATTCGCAGCAACTTTGGTATCCAAGCCGATCAGGTTGCCTGGTTGGTCACCGCCTACACCCTGCCCTTTGTGATCTTTATGCCGCTCTATGGCCGGCTGGGGGATAGCCTGGGCAAGCGCCGCCTCTTCCTGGTGGGCATTGTAATCTTCTTCATCGGCACGCTGTTGGCGCTGCTGACAAATCAACTGCCTACGTTGATTTTGGGTCGCATCATCCAAGGCATCGGCACAGCCGGCGTCAATCCTCTTTGCATAGCGATGATCTCAGATCTCTTTCCAGCGCAGGAGCGGGGCAAGGCCTTTGGCACGTGGAGTTCGACCGGGCCAGCCGCCGGGATGGTAGCCCCTTTCCTGGGCGGATTTTTGGTCGAACAATGGGGCTGGTGGGCGATTTTTGTTCCGGGTCTGTTGGCCGCGATTATCTCACTCTATGTCGTACGCGAACGATTGCCAGATATGGCTGCGCTCACCCGTCCTGTACCGCTGCGTCAATTCGACTGGTTGGGTATGCTGCTTTTCAGCGCGACCATGATCACCTTGATTTTCTACCTTTCTAGCCGCCCAATCACAGGGGTTGAGCCGTTGCAAGATTGGCGCTTGCTGCTTGGCACGCTGTTGGGGCTGGCCGCTTTTTTCACCTGGGAAAGACGCCATCCAGCGCCTTTGATCGACCTGAGCCTCTTTGCCCGGCGCAACTTTGGCCGGGCCTCGCTGTGCGCTTTGATCCGCATGTATTTGATGAGCAGCGAAGGCTTTCTCTTTCCGCTTTATTTTACCGATATTCATCACCTAAGCGCGGGCAAGATTGGTCTCTTGTTTAGCCTTTACGCCGGATCGCTGCTCGTCACCACGCGCTGGGCCGGCAAATGGGCCGACCGTGGCCGCAGCCGCTGGCTGATCGCCGGTGGCTTGACCTTGCAGGCGAGCATGATGGCCATCTTTACCTTCTTACCGGGGGAAATTCCGGTGCTTTTCCCAGCCACGGCACTGATCATGCACGGTTTGGGTGCTGGTTTCTCGCTGGCCGTGCTCTCGCACACGGCCATGAGTGATATTCCCGCCCTGCAATCGGGCTCGGCCGCCGGTCTTTTTAGCACACTACGTTTTGGCGGTAGCATTCTGGGCGCAACCGTAGGCGGTGTTATCTTGCAACAAGCGCTGCAACGCATGCCAACGGCCTTGGATGCCTATCAAATTGTCTTTGTATCGATTGCCTTGGTCGGTTTTACAGGGGTAATGCTGGCCTGGAAATTGCGTTAGGGATAAAGTTAGAGATCAGAAATTACAGGATAACAATCTCCGCTTTCCGCAATGTACAACTAAAATACAAATAAAACTATCCATAATAGCAATGACGAAGACACCATCGCCAAAGGCTTCCAGACGTTGCGCGCTCTGCGCAATGGGCGCTTCCAGCGCATGGCGCATGGCGTGATGCGCCTTAATAATAGATAAAAATAAGCTATGAAGTTAAAGATTGCGTGATAATTTGTCGAAGAGCTTGCTGAACTCTATTCTAAACCATAGTACAAACGTTACTATAATCTTGGTTCGTAGCAAAATCGTGGTAAAATATTCGATGAGTAGAGCAGAAAATAGAGCTTGCGCTTATGCGTCTTACCCTAACGCTTGTGGAAAGATGCGAATTGAGGAATTTTTATGCTAAAGAAAATTTATTACGCCATCGCCGGTGACCCCAACGAAAAGGCGCTAAAACGCTTCCGCCCTGTAGTCGAAAAGGTCAATGCACTGGAGAAGACGTTCGAGGCCAAAAGCGCCGACGAACTGCGCGCAATGACCGACGATTTTAAGCAGCGCGTCCAAAGTGCGACAGCAGAGTTGCGCGCGGCATTGGCTGAGGCGCAGGAAGAATATATGGCCGTGTTGGGCACCGACGAGCAGAAATTTGCCCGCGTCGAAGTCAACCGCCTCAAGAAAGAGATGCTGGCTGTCGAGGAAGCGGCGCTGTGGGAAATTTTGCCCGAAGCTTTTGCCGCCGTACGCGAAGCGAGCAAACGTACCACCGGTCTGCGCCACTACGATGTGCAACTCTTGGGCGGGATGGTGCTCCACGCTGGCATTATCGCCGAGGCGAAAACCGGTGAAGGCAAGACGTTGGTCGCCACCTTGCCGCTTTATCTCAACTCATTGGCCGGGCGCGGTGTCCACCTGGTGACACCCAACGACTATCTCTCCAAAGTCGGTTTACAATTGATGGGGCCGATCTACAACTTGCTCGGCGTTAGCGCAGCCGTGATCCAGAACAGCGCCAGCAGTGACAACAAGGGCAGCTTTCTCTTCGACCCCGAATTTCCGGCGGTCGATGATCGCTTCCTTTCGCTGCGCCCAATTGCGCGCGCCGAAGCCTATCGCTGCGATGTTTTGTACGGCACCAACAACGAATTTGGCTTCGACTATCTGCGCGACAACATGGTGCAAGATATCAGCCGGCTAACGCAGCGCGAGATGCATTACGCCATCGTCGACGAGGTGGACAACATCTTGGTCGATGAAGCGCGCACGCCCTTGATCATCTCCGGTGAAGCGCGCGAAAGCTCGAATTATTACGTGGTCTTTGCCGAACTGGTGAAGACGCTCAAGCCGGATGTGCATTACATCGTCAACGAAAAGGAGCAGGTTGCCACCCTCACCGAGGATGGCATTGCCTTTGTCGAAAAACGGCTGGCGATTGATAACCTCTACAGTCCCGAACATTTCGATATGATTCCCTACCTGGACAATGCGCTGCGCGCGCACGCCCTTTACAAGCGTGACAAGGAATACATCATCCGCGGCCAGGAAATCATCATTGTCGACGAATTCACCGGGCGCATGATGGAAGGCCGCCGCTACAGCGAA
>JBBRVA010000406.1:0-7307 GCA_038247295.1 Caldilineales bacterium
ATCAGCAGGGCGGCGACATCTTCGCGTAGGCGATTCATAAATACAAGGGTCAAAGGGATCAGCAGAACAAGTAGAACAAAAATTTGTGGAAAAGTCATCGATACTTCCTTCAAAAACTAAGCAGAGAGAAATTGTCTAAGGTATAGGGTAGGGTTGTTACGTTGGGAGACTAGTACACTTGGGCGGAAATAACCATACTATTCTCCGGTGAATCAGTAGTGAATCAGTAGGACAGTGAGACAGTACAAACACTGTTCTACTGTCCTACTGATTCACTGTCTTACTTACGCCCAAGTGTACTAGAGATTGGAGATTAGGCGCCTAATCTCCAATCTCTAATCTCCTCCTCTTTTACTCTCCTACCCTTGCAGATAGGCTAATGATTCTTGTGGCGCTTGAGTGGCGCGCCAACGGGCGTGACGCCAGAGCAGACCAAGCAGGCCGACAGCGATGCTGCCAAGGGCGATCCATTGCGCGGTTGCCAGTGAACCAAGGGTCCATGCGTCCGGGCGAAACGATTCAACCCAGAAGCGGCCTAACGGATAGGCGATCAGATACATAAAGACGGTATCGCCCCGGCGAAGCCGATGGCCAAAGCGCCAGATAATCCAGGCCAGCAGACCAAAGGTGAGCAGGTTCCAGCCGATTTCATAAAAAAAGGTGGGTGATTGCTTAGATGAGCCGATTCCTTATACCGGACTAAAAAATTCCTTCTTAGCTTTACATGGCTAAAACCAGATACATAACGAGCAAACCTACCCCAAATGCACTGAGCAGCAGCCCACCCCACAGCAAAAAATGCTCACCCTCATAGGTGAACATAGACCAGTACCGGCGGATGAACCGTGTAATCGGCTGCGCACAAAGCCCGCCGACCATCCATACACCGATCAGAATGCATAAGAGTAGTAACAAGAACGCCATGTTTAGTTTTACTTTCTCTCTAGAATACGTCTAACAGAGACCTAGCCCTGTCACATAGCTTCGTTTCTCCGTGGGTTCCTTGTTCACTTTGCACTTGTGCTTTGCCTTCATAGCATTGCCAACTATCCTAACGGTTTTGAGCGCTGTTTGTTTCAAGCTTAGTTCTTGTAAATCTAAAGTTTTCCTAAAGTTTTTATGCGGGCGCATCGCTTGGCTCTGCCCGCAGCCTGGGGTAAACTTAGGCTTGATATCGTGCGGATTTGGCAAAGCTTGTCTTCTTGCCATTTTCTGGAGAAACATGGCCACGAAAATCCTACTCATTGATGACGATGCGCTGCTGCGGCGCAGCGTAAAATACCAGCTTGAACGCGAAGGCTATCAAGTGTTCTCGGCGGAGGACGGTCAGGAAGCCTTGCGCTCCGCGCGCGCCGACGCGCCCGATCTGATCTTATTGGACATTGGGTTGCCGGACCACAATGGCCTTGATCTGGGCCGTACGCTGCTGCGCGAATTGAACACGCCGATTATCTTTCTCACCGCGCGTAAGCAGGAAACCGACATTGTCGTCGGCCTGGAACTGGGGGCGGAAGACTATATTACCAAACCATTTGGGATGCGTGAATTGGTGGCCCGGGTTCGCGTTGTGCTGCGTCGTTTGGCCCATGAGCCAGCCCCGGCGGACAACGAACCGTGGGTACAGGGTGATATTACTCTCGATCCCAGTGCGCATGAGGTGTATGTACGTGGCAAGCGTGTGGAACTACCGCGCAAGGAATTTGAGCTATTACGTCTCCTGATGGCGAACGCTGGCTCCGTACTGACGATCAATTATCTACTGGCGGCGGTGTGGGGCGAAGAATTCGCCGGCGCCGTACAAGTGCTGTATGTGCATATCGGCTGGCTACGCAAACAGATCGAGGCCGATCCACATGCACCCCGCTATATTCAAACGGTGCGCGGGGTCGGTTACAAATTTGTCAGTCAAGCAACCGCATGAAGATCCAGAGTCTACGCACCAAACTGACGCTGGCTAATATCCTGCCCATTCTGCTGCTAACGCCACTGCTCAGCCTCTATTTACTCTACTCGCTGGAAGGGTTCTTTACCCAAAAGTTCCTGCAACGGCTCACCCAACAGGCAGAATTACTCTTGGGCCAGGTGCAGGCACAACCCGCATTGGTAGAAGACACCCACGCGGCCCAGCAATTTCTAGACAGCGTGGCGAATATCACCGACGCCCATGTGCTCCTGCTTTCGCAGGAAGGCACCATTCTGGGGTCAACCCGCGTTGAATATATCGGACGGATTGGGACGCGCTACAACAGCGCGGCAGTCGATCAAGCGTTACAAGGGACAGCAGCACAGGGAACCGGCCCTGGTATTATCGCCGAAGTAGCCTACGTAGCGTTGCCGGTAAAATATGATGGTGTCACACGCGGGGTATTGCGGCTCTCTTACGAAGTAGATGATGTGCGCGCCCAGTTCAACCAACTGCGCTGGCTTGTGCTGGGTGGCGTTGGCATAACCGCCCTCCTGGGCCTGGGATTGGGGCTAGGGCTGGCAATGACGATCACAAACCCACTTCACCAATTGATCCAGCGTATTCAAGCAATTGCGGCGGGCCAGTATCATGCCCGCGTGGCCATTCAGCGCCAGGACGAAATTGGCTTGCTCGCCCATAGCTTTAATCAGATGGCGGCGCAGTTGGAAGAAGCGGAGGCGGCACGCCAACGCCAACTGGCGGCGATTGTCCACGAGTTGTCCCGTCCACTTGCGGGCATGCGCGCGGCGGTCGAAACGCTGCGGGATGGAGCAACTGAGGATGCGGAGATGGAGAGTATGCTGCTCGGCGGCATTGGGGAAGAGCTAGCGCGACTGGAACGGCTCACCGATACGTTGCAGGGTGTCGACAAGCGGCTCATCCAGCCGCTGCGCTTACAGCGTACCGAGATCGCGCTGGCGCGCGTAATCCAGGCGAGTGTGGCCAATTTTGAACCAATTGCCGCCCGGCGCGGCATTGCACTGGTTATGCAACTTCCGGCTAGCTTACCACCCCTGTGCGCCGATGAAGACCGCCTGATTCAGGTACTAACCAATCTGCTGGACAATGCGCTCAAGTTTACACCGCGCGCGGGGAAAGTGACAGTAGAAGCAGGTCAACAGCCCGGTGCCGTCTGGATCAGCATCACCGACACCGGCACGGGGATTGCGCCAGATGAACTGCCTTACATTTTTCAACAATTTTACCGCGGCGCAGAATCACGTCCGCCGGAAAAACGGGGGATGGGTTTAGGCCTTACCCTCTGCCACGAAATTATTACGGCCCACGGCGGCCAGATCACGGTAGAAAGCAAAGTCGAGCAGGGCACACGGTTTATCTTTACACTCCCTACGCAATAGGATAAGCTCGCATGGCAAGTTTTGAGAACAGCGGCCCGAACCAATGCGGCTAGCGGAAATTCTCCAGGCAGTTGGTTAATCATAGAAGTTACGCAGTTGCCCCGGGAACGCTGGCATCCTGCCGGCAGCGGCTCGACGACTCGACTGAGCTCGCCGAAGTCTGAGCTCGCCGAACGTCCGCCAGAGATGGCGGTGCTCCCAACTGCGTAACTTCTAAAAATCTAAAAACTTGGCTCATCTATGCAAAGTATGCAAAACACTGGTTTGCCCTTGTGCAGAACAATGCATTTGCACCGGGAGCCCTTTGGGCGCGGCTGATGAGCGAAAAACTTAATCAAAGGAACGAAAAATGACGAACATGCAAAGTAAATGGACACTGGTAACTATCTTCGTTGTATTTGCCATCGTAGTTGCAGGCTGTATGCCGATCCAGCGAATGGCTGTGCGGCCGCGTGAGCAAGCAGGTCGGCAGGTTGGCGCACAGGCGGGGATGGCGGGCCGGTTTGCGGATGTAACCGACGTTGATACCGATGGCACAACAGGCATCAACGCAATGATGATGCAGACAGCAATTGCCAACCTGCCTGTAGGCACCTTGAGCACGGACGAGAAAGAGGGTTTGCTCTTCATGCGCGAAGAAGAAAAACTAGCCCACGATGTCTATGTCACACTCGGTGACAAGTGGCGTTTGCCGGTTTTCCAAAACATTCCTAACAGTGAACAGACCCATACGGAGGCCGTCAAACTGTTGCTTGACCGCTACGATATCGCTGACCCAGCAGATGGCAAGGCAGTGGGCGTCTTTGCCAATGAGACGCTTCAACAGCTATATGATCAACTTGTGGCAAAAGGCAACCAGAGTCTGGCCGATGCCTTGACCGTTGGGGCGACTATCGAAGATCTTGACATTGCTGATTTGCAAACCCGCCTTGCACAAACCGACAAAACAGACATCCAACTGGTCTACGAAAGTTTGATGAAAGGTTCACGCAATCACTTGCGTGCGTTTACACAAACGTTGACAACGCAGACGGGAGAGACCTACAAGCCGCAATATCTAACGCAAGCGACCTTTGATGCGATTGTAAATACACCTATGGAACGCGGTAGAAACCGCTAACGGTACCTATTACACCAATGCACGACCTTGTTAGTTAGCCGTGAGATGGAAGCCACCGGTAGCTTCCATCTCACGGCTGTCCGCGCTCACACTTTCGGCCAACCACGCGACTAACCCCTCACCTTTCTTCTACTCCCTCCTCCACCCACAATCAACCCTACAATCCAACTTTAGATGGTGGCAGCTTTCAGAGCTGGTTGACGCGCATTGTCGTCAATACCTGTTACGACGTATTGCGTGTACAGCAGCGCCGCGCCATTGACAGCTTGGACGCGTTGCCCGCTGAACATGAATCCATCCCTACGCTGGTTGACCGGACCGAAGAACCCGAAGCATACGCCGAGCGCATGGAATTGAACCATTGGATTGAGCAAGGCCTGCGTGCGCTGCCCGCCCAACAGCGCACAGTGTTGGCGCTGTGCGATATCCACGGCTATGCCTATGCGGAAATTGCCGCAGTAACCGGCCTAGCCATGGGCCCGGTCAAATCGCGCATCAAGCGTGGCCGCAATCGCCTGCGCGATTATTTGCTCCGCAAACCAGAACTATTACCCGCCACTTTTCGTCCTCTTCCCTCCCGTAGCAGGGCTGATGCATCGATGCGGCCCGTATTATTTGGACAGTAGAACGGCATGACACCCAACAAGCGGTGACCAGCATCGTCCCAGCGCATGTTTTCGGAACTCCCCATCGTGGTGCTTATCTACCAAACGCGGCACAAATGAAATTCCATATTTTTGCAACCTGTGCGCATGAACACAGGGACGTTGTTGTGCAGACCATCGCCCTCGAAATCCAAGCATGACATACTGTGACCAATGCAGTAACACAAAGTAGTAACATAAAAAGTCAAACAACAACCAACTATGCAAACAAAGGAAAAATTCACATGGACACTGTTAACATCATCCGAGCCTGGAAAGACGCCGAGTATCGCAACAGCCTGAGCGCCGCCGAACTGGCCGCCTTGCCCCAACACCCAGCCGGTTTAGTCGAACTACCTGAAGAAGAGATGGCCGCCGTCGCGGGCGGCAAGAGTTACTTCACCGGCACCTGTGGTCGGGTCTGTCAGGTCTTGACCCCGCAGTACGGTTGTATCTCTAGTTAAGGGTAGTGAGGCAGTAGGACAGTAAAACAGTGAGACAGTAAAAACTACCCTACTAATTTACTGTCCTACTGCCTCACTGTTTTACTGCCCTACTGCCTCACTGTTTTACTGCCCTACTGTCTCACTGTCTTACTGTCCTACTGCCTCACTGTATAATTACTTCTGCCGCTTTGCATCCCCCTGGAGATTTGACGATGATGGCCGACAAACGCACGCTCTTTCGCCCCGCCGCCCTCGCCCACTATGGCAACCCGAATCCCGCTACCCAAGCCACAACGCCGGCCCAAGGTTTCTGGGCGACGCTGCGGCTTTTGTTGACCTTGGTGGGCGGCGTGATCACGGCACCCCTGCTGCGTTGGCGTCAACGCCAGGTGCCGGTCGTCTTACAGATGACGACTACGCAGTGTGGGGCGGCGTGTTTGACGATGGTGCTCAACTATTTCGGGCGCGCCACTTCGATCGCCGAAATCTCGGATCAGATGGATGTGGGCCGTGACGGCACCACCGTGCTGGCCATCGCTCAAAGCGCCCGCCATTATGGTTTGCAAGCCCACGCCTATCGCGCCGAAACCGAGATGTTGAGCGCGCTGCCGTTGCCGGCGATTTTGCACTGGAACTTCGCCCACTTCGTCGTCTTGGAAAGCTGGAACAGCAAAGGGGCGGTGATTATTGACCCGGCCAACGGGCGGCGACCGGTGAGCAGTGAGGAATTTGACCGCAGCTTTACCGGCGTCCTGCTCACACTGACACCGGACACCACGTTTCAACCCAAGCGCCAAATGCGCAGCATTGCCGTCTGGCAGCAGCAGATCTACCGACTGCTAGTGATGAGCGGCGCTTGGCGCACGGGGCTGCGCGTCCTGCTTGCCACCTTGGCTGTGCAGGCGTTGGCCGTCGCCTTCCCCCTGCTGACCAAAGTGATGGTGGACCAAATTTTGCCGCAGCGGCAAATTGCCCTCATTCCGCTCTTGCTGGGCGGGATCGTAGCCGTTGTTTTGATGCAAATGATCGTCGGTTACCTGCGCCAGTTAATGCTGATTCGCCTGCAAGCCGATGTGGATACCGGGCTGATGGGCGATTTTCTCGAACACCTGCTGGCCTTGCCCTATCGCTTCTATCAACAGCGCACCAGCGGCGATTTGCTGATGCGCCTGTCTAGCAACACGGTGATGCGCGAATTGTTAACCACGCAAACGATTAGCGCGATGATGGACGGCATTCTGGTCATCACCTTTTTGGTAATTTTGTTGGTGCAAGCGCCCAGCTTTGGCTTTGTCACCCTGGGCATCGGCCTCGTCCAAGTGCTATTGTTATTAGCCAGCACCAGCCGCATGCATGATCTGGCGCAACGTCACCTCTCCACGCAGGCAGAAACCCAGGCCTATCTGGTCGAGGCACTGGCCGGCATCAATATGGTCAAGGCGACCGGGGCCGAGACACGCGTATTGGAGCGTTGGTCCGGCCTGCATCACAAAGCCCTGGCCGTCACCTTGGACAAACAACGGTTAGCGGCGCTTGTTACGACCCTGCTCAACGGTTTGCAGACGGCTGCACCGTTGGTCTTATTGTTGGTCGGGGCGCAGCAAGTGCTGGACGGTTCGCTGAGCTTGGGCGCGATGTTGGCCTTGAATACGTTGGCAATGGGCTTTTTGACGCCGCTAGATGCGCTCGTTGCCAGCGGTCAGCAGTTGCAATCCGTCGGGGCGCACCTATCGCGCATGGCCGATGTGCTCGAGGCCGAGCGCGAAACGAGTG
>JBBRVA010000407.1:0-7289 GCA_038247295.1 Caldilineales bacterium
GCATGACGAACCTGCGATTTGCATCTGATTTTCGAGAGAAACGATTCGATTGAATTAGTGCCCATTTTGCCGTTCAAATTTTGGCAAAAAATGGCCTAAAACAAGCTCGCTACCACTGGTGGCTAATTTAACGTTGTCGTATTAGTCGCGCAGTACAACGACTACTAATTACCAATTACTTTACGCGCGCAATCCCGCCTCTAAAAACGGCCGGTAATGCTCCAACTCCGGTGTGGTCATCTGCGGCACTTTGCCCATCTCGTCGAAGCGGCGCAGTTGGATGGCATCTTCAAAAAACGGTGATTGTTCAAAGGTTTGCACTTCCTCGGCACTGAAGGGACCACCCTGCAAGGCCAGGCTTTGGACCGAGGCCGCGGATAACTCGGCAAAATATTGCGGATCCACGGCACACAGATAGCGCTTGGCCGCGACGTGTAAACGCGCTGGCTCGCTGACGGCGGGGACAAAGTATTTCTCCAGATATTCGGCACCCACTTCCTCGTGGATGGCGTCGATGCCCTTGTCGGCAATATCTTCACCCAGGTCGTGGATCAAGTGGCCAATATCGTGGAGCAGGGCCGAAGCGATCAAAGTGGGTTTGGCGCCCGCCTGTTCGGCAAAATAGGCGCTTTGCAGCATATGTTCGCTCATATTGACACGTTCGCCGTATGTTTTTTGACCACGGCGTTGGAAGGCGTCGAAAATCTCGTCGATAACGGTAGATTGGCTCATGGGATTCCTCATCAACTTTCTACAAAAATCTCATCCACACTGCGCCCTTCCCAATCGCGATGCGCTGGCACGTCCAAGATGCGGGCCAACGTGGGCGCTGTGTCCAACAAGGAAACCGGCCCATCAATTGTATAGCCCTGGCGAATCTGCGGACCAACCGCGATCCAGGGAATCGTCATATCTTCCGGCATCTCGGTGCCGTGCGTGCGCTCGTGGCCGCCATGGTCCGCCTGCACGATCATATGATAGCCATCCGGCAGCGCGGCCAGCAGACGCCCCAACTGCTGATCCACGCGCTCGGCCTGGCGCAGATAGCCGTCGCTCATCCAGCCATAACGATGGCCGGCCGTATCCACCGTGCCAAAGTAGACAAAGGCAAAATCAGGATTCAGTTCAGGAATGTAGCGAATGGCCGCATCCGCCGTCAGATCATCACCATCGGCTTGATAGGAAAGATCGCGATACCAGGCAAAGTCGAGGCTAAGCGGCTGGCTGAGATTGCGCAGCGGCTCCCAGTTGTAAATGGTGGCACAGCGGCGACCAGCGGCCTTGGCCACATCGATCAGCCCTGGCAAAGGGCGTGCCATTGGCTGCCAATCGTTGGTAACAACGCCGTGGCGTGTGGGCGGAACGCTGTGAAAAATCGACGTGTGACAGGGCAACGTCACCGATGGCATGACAGAGCGGGCGCGCAGCGTGGACGCGCCCTGCGCGATCAAAGCGGACAGCGTAGGACAATCGATCTGGGCCAGCGCATCGGGCCGCAAGCCGTCGATCATGACGAAGAGTGTTGGTGTAGTTTGCTCAGACATGATTTCTTCTTTCCTCTCGGTTTTGGGGTTTTACACAAATAAAGAAAGTGGCTACCCCTGGGAGCGCCGGCATCTTGCCGGCAGCCGCCAGAGATGCCGGCGCTCCCAGGGGTAGGTTAGGCTTAGTCTTACGAATAAAATATGCTCCGTCAATCGCAGTCGGCCCTGGCTCACTCGATCACGATATTTTCCAGATCTGCTTCCGGCTGCGGATATTGCATGTTCAGCGCTTTCAATTTGTCGACAATCACCTGTGAGATCACCAAATCGCGATACCATTTGCGGTTGCCTGGGATGATATACCAGGGCGCCGCGTCGGCACTGGTTTTACTCAGCATCTCTTCGTACGCGGCCATATATTGGGGCCAAAGCTTGCGCTCATCCAGATCACCTTTGGCAAATTTCCAGCGTTTATGCGGTTCGTCCAGACGCGCTTGCAAACGGGCTTTCTGTTCGTCTTTGTCGATGTGCAGATAAAACTTGAGGATCGTTGTGCCTTCATCGACCAGCAACTGCTCGAATTGATTAATTTGGTCGTAGCGCTTGCGCCAGACTACTTCTGGTGTCAGCTCATGCACGCGTACGATCAGTACATCTTCGTAGTGGCTACGGTTGAAGATCACCATTTCGCCCTTGGCGGGTGTACGCTTATGAATGCGCCAGAGAAAGTCGTGGCTTAACTCTTCGGGCGTTGGCACCTTAAAGCTGGCTACATTGACCCCGGCTGGGTTTACGCCTTCAAAAACATGCCGAATGGTCCCGTCTTTGCCGCCCGTGTCCATCGCCTGTAACACAATCAGCACGTTGTGTTTGGCTTCGGCGTAGAGCAACTCTTGCAGATCCTCGAGTTCTTTGTTTAGTTGCTTGGTCAGCGTCTTGCCTTCATCCTTATCATCAAAGGCGCTCTTATCATTCGGATCCCATTCGTTCAGGTAAATAATGCTACCCGGCTGCACACGATATTTGTCCATCTGATTTTTCTTTCGCGAGAACGTTACTGGCTGGGCGGGGAAAATGGCCTGAAATTGCACCCGCATTGTGGTATACTATGTTTGAGCAATCGCGCCTGCTCACCATGTTAACCGATCAACTTCCTGGATGCAAAATGGCGGCCAACAACCCTTTACCTAACCTGGAATCCATAGCTATGGAAAGTGTTCTCGACCTCAACCTGGATAGTACGCCAATCACCACCTGGCTGGCCCAGCAACGCACGACCGCGACACTCGACCCCGCGGCCCTGCGCCGGTCATTGATTGCGCGCATGATCTGGCAGGTGTCCTATCAGCGCAGCCCCGGGTTGATCGCAAACGTCGCCTACCTGCTCGGTTGGCGGACGTGGGGCGCGCAGCCGCGCACAACACTGGCGGCCGACATCTGCCTGTTGCGGCGCGCGCTGGCAGCCGCCGGACACCATTTGGCCTATAGTATTGACCCAGCCAATCGAGGCTTGTATATCCGGGGCAGGCCGGCGCTTGATCCCCAGTTGGAACGAGGCATCCGGGGCGCATTTGCCGAAGTTGACCCTGCGCAGACAGCAATCTTGGCCCGCCAAACACCCGCCGAGCGCTTTGCCGAGGCTGCAGCCATGATCGAATTTGTACAACAAGCAGGCGCATTACGTTTGCGCCAACGCCAACCTCATCTAAGTGAAGAGCAGGCGCTATATCTGGTACGCCAGCGAAAGATTGCATAAATATGACTCAGTCAGCGCGTTTGAACTTTCCTGCCTTTACCCGGCTTGTCATTGATGCGTTGGAAGCAGCGCACGTCGAGTATATGATCGGCGGCTCGGTTGGCTTGCTTGCCTGGGGCGAACCACGCACCACCGTTGATTTTGACCTGGCGATTAACTTACCCATCGAGCAGATATATCCGCTTTCCCAGGAATTGATAAAGCGAGATATGCTCGTTCCTTTTGACGTGATTCTTGATCTGTTGCTCATGGAGCAAGGTGATCTGCCGATTAATGCCGTTCATCTATACACGGGTTTCAAAGCAGAACTGTTTCTCTTGCGCGCTGGAGACGACTTTCGCGCCACTGCGCTTTTGCGTCGCCAACTGGTGAATTTAGGCGCGCCGTTAGGAGAAGTCTATGTACAAACGCCGGAAGACTTGATTCTCTATAAACTACGCTACTATTTACTAAGCAGCCAGACGAAACACATGCGCGATATCAAGAGTATGCTTGACACAATCGGCAATAAAATTGAGATCGCCTATCTAGAACAATGGATCAAGCATTTTAACCTATCTAGCGCCTGGTATAAAGCCCAAACTTGGACCGACGCAGGCTAAAATAGTACTGGCAATTTTGAAAGGAGACCAAACGATGACCACCCTTCTCTCCCTCACCGAAAATGACATCCGCACCTGGACCGGCGACGCATCCTTATCCAAAGGTCGCGCCTATTTTCGCGATGGCTCGATCATCAACCCGCGCCGCCAGGGTGATACGCTCAAGGCGCAGTGCATTGGTTCCGCCGCGCAGCCTTACCGCGTCGAGATCACACTTGGCCCCAGCGGCATCATATCTGGCCATTGCTCTTGTCCGGTGGGCGATGGTGGCGGTTGCAAACATGCGGCGGCCTTGTTGCTCACTTGGGTGAATAAGGCCGCAAGCTTTACCAAAAGCGAGGAATTAGTGACGACACTGAATCAACGCAGCAAAGAAGAGTTGATCATGCTCATCACCAAGATGATCGACCGCCATCCCGATTTGGAAATGCTGCTTGAACTACCCCTGCCCGGCAGCGCCAAAACTGGCAAACCGCTTGACCCTAAAGTGTTCGAGCGCCAGGTGAGCCACATATTGAGCAATTTTGACTATGAATATGGCACCAGCGACGAAGCGGCGGAACAACTGGAAGATTTGCGCAAGCTCGGTGATGAATATGCCGCGATCGAAGACTGGCATAATGCCGTAGTGGTTTATCATGTCATCGCCGAAGGTATTCTAGACAACCACGAAATGGATGAAAACGGCGAACTGTACATCGTTGTCCAGGCTTGTGTTTCCAGTTTGGGTGAAGCGTTGGCTGCAGTGTCGAGTGTACCGTTGCGCGAAACCATTTTGCTTTATCTGTTTGACATTTACCGCTGGGATATCAACCACGGTGGTATAGATGTGGGCGCCGAAGTTCCCGAACTTGTGGTCGCCCATGCCACGGCAGACGAAAAACAAAAGGTGGCGCAATGGGTGCGCGCCGCGCTGCCAACCGGCAACGAGTGGAGCGCCAGTTACCATCGCCAGGCGTACGGTCATTTTCTCCTGCAACTAGAGGCGGATACGCTGGATGACGAAACCTTTTTGCGCATCTGCCGCGAAACCGGGCGCGTGCATGATCTGGTTGCGCGCTTGTTGAGTTTGCAGCGCGTGGAAGAAGCTGTCGCGGCAGCAGAAAAGGCCAGCGATTACGATTTACTTGCCATGACAGTGAGCTTCACAGCGCACGACCAGTCCGATCGCTTTGCACGCCTGATTGCCGCCCGCGCCCAAACCAGCCCGGATCGACGGCTGAAAGAATGGCTCAAAGAACGTGCCCTCAAACAGGGGGATCCAGCCGCTGCGTTGAAACTCAGCGAAACCATGTTTAGCGAGCAGCCATCGCTAGCCGGATATAAAGAAGTTAAAGAATTGGCGCAACAAACCAAGCAATGGGATGCGGCGCGCACCCGCTTGATGGCTCACGTAACAGCAGACAAGCGCCAAGCCACGTTGTTGGTCCAAATCTACCTGGCCGAAGGCGAGATTGACCAGGCGCTCAAACTCGTGCAGCCACCAGCCGGACAAACATCTGATCATTGGGGATTGGGGGCTAGCATGATGCGGATGGAAGTAGCCCAAGCCGCGGAAGAGACGCGACCACGCGCCGCCCTCAACATTTATTTACAGAGTGCAAAGCAGCTCATCGCCAACCGCACCCGCGGCAGTTACGCGACAGCCGCAACGCATCTGGCCCGGGTGCGCAAACTCTACCAACAAACCGGCGATGAACAGGCTTGGCGAACGTTGATTGCCAAATTGCGTGAAGAACACAAAAACTTACGCGCACTGCAAGATGAATTAAACCAGGCCAAACTATAAAGCTGACCTCACCCGTTCGGCTGAGCTCACGTCGAAGCCCGGCCCCTCTCCCAAACAGCGGAGACCAGCAGTCTGCTCACCACACCTAGAAGCGGCGGTTGGATTGCGGCAGAGCGGACAAGGGTGAGACCAGCACTCTGCCGACCATACTTACAAACAACAAAAAGGAGAACCCATTATGCCCAACATGATTGTCGCCCCCCAGCCGCTGGCGGTTGAAGAAGGAGCCAAAGTGCTGATGGCCGGCGGCAACGCCATCGACGCTGCCGTGACGTGCGCCTTTGTGCAGGCGATTGTCGATCCGCAAATGTGTGGCATCGGCGGCTATGCCATGCTCAATTTATATCTGGCTGGCCCGTCACGGTCGATTGGGATTGATGGCCCAGCCCTGGCCGGTGCCAAGGTGACAGCGGAGATGTGGCAGGACAAAGTGCTGCGCCCCAACCCCGACGGTTGGGGCTATTTCTTAGAAGGTAAGGTCAACGACGCCGGCTACACCTCCGTCTGCACGCCCGGCTGGGTAAAGACGATGGCCACCATGCTCGAACGCTGGGGCACCATTGGTTGGGCGCAGGCTATCGAACCGGCGGCGCGCATCGCCGAGGAAGGGTTTGCCGTGCAGGAACGCATGGCCAATGGCTGGCTGCGCAAACGCCCCTACCCAGAAGCCTGTTCGCTGCTCGACTATATCGAGGCCAATGCCGAAGCCCAACGCGTCTATCTGAAAGCAAACGGCGAACCCTACGCCTTGGGTGAACGGCTGCACAACCCCGACTATGCGCGTACCCTGCGCCATTTGGGCGAACGCGGCGCCGACGACTTTTATCATGGTGAGATGGCGCAGCGCATGAGCGCGGATCTGGCCGCCAATGGTAGCTTTGTTACTGCCCACGACTTAAGCAATTATCAACTACGCGAAGACCAACTCGTTACCGGTACGTATCGCGGCTACACCATCACCAGCGCCACCGCGCCGCACGGTGGCCCCACCCTGATCGAAATTCTCAATATTTTAGAAGGGTATGATCTGGCGGCACTGGGCCACAACACAGCCGCCTACATCTACTTGGTTAGCATGGCGATGAAGGCGGCCTTTGCCGACCGCAACCCGAGCATGGCCGATCCCGAATTTGAAGAGGTGCCGATCCAGTGGATGATGGCGAAAGATCGCGCCGCCGAGTGGCGCGCCCAGATCGACGCCGGCCAGCCGATTGAAGTGAGCTTTAGCAGCACAACAGGCACACCCCACACCACCCATGTCAGCGTGGTGGACAGCGCCGGCAACTGTGTCGCCCTCACCCATTCGCTCGGCGCGTCGTCGGGGGTGATCACGCCGGGGCTGGGCTTTTTGTACAACAACTCGATGATCAATTTTCACCCGCTGCCCGGTCACCCCAACTCGATGGCGGCGGGCAAGGGCCGCACCACCGGCATGGCCCCCACCATCGTTTACAAAGACGGCAAACCGGTGCTGGTGCTCGGTTCACCCGGTGCAACCCGGATCATCACCTCGAATTTGCAGGTGATCCTCAACGTGCTGGACTTTGGGATGAATATCAACGACGCGGTGTATGCGCCACGTTTTGATTGCCAGGTGGGCGACATCCGCTGCCATGCACGCATTCCCGAATATGTCTGCGCCGAGGTGCGCAAAAAGC
>JBBRVA010000408.1:0-7265 GCA_038247295.1 Caldilineales bacterium
AGTTTTTTACTGGTCACTACTTCGGCCAGCGGGGTAGTGACAACCTCACCTTTGATAATGCCCACTAAGACACCATGCTGATCGCGGGCCAGACATTCCACCGCTGCGGCCCCTAACCGCGTACCGAGCAGGCGATCTTGGGCGGTGGGTGCGCCGCCGCGTTGGACATGGCCCAAGATCGTTGAGCGCAGATCAAAACCCAGGCGGTCACGATTGGCTTCAAAATATTTGCAAAGCGCTTCGGCATCATAGGTGGCGCCCTCGGCGACGACGACAATCGCATGGGCTTTGCCGCGCTCATAGGCGCCGCGTAACTCGATGGCTAGCGCTTCGGGGTCTGTCTCGATCTCGGGGATCAGAATCGCTTCGGCACCGCCAGCAATGCCCACCATCAGCGCCAGATAGCCACAATTGCGCCCCATCACCTCGACCAGGAAGGCGCGATGGTGCGATGAAGCGGTCACTTTTAAACGGTCCACCGCTTCCAGCCCGATATTGACCGCCGTGTCCACGCCAATCGTAATGTCCGACCCGTACAAATCGTTGTCGATGGTCGAGGCAACGCCGACGACGGGAAAATCCATTTGGGCGAGAACATGTGCGCCCGTCTGCGAGCCATTGCCGCCAATCACCACCAGGCCAGAAATATTCTGTGCGCGTAGCTGTTGCAACGCGGTCTGGCGACCTTCCAGTGTCATAAATTCAGGGCAACGGGCGCTGCCCAACACAGTGCCGCCTTGTTGGATAATGCCGCCCACCGCACGCGCGCTCATCGGTATAAAATCACCCGTAATCAGGCCGGCATAACCGTGCCGTACGCCGAAAACTTCCCACCCCAGATCAAGGCCGGTGCGCACCACGGCGCGGATGGCGGCGTTCATGCCGGGGGCGTCGCCGCCACTGGTTAAGACTGCAATTCGTTTCATGTCACCTCCCGTGTGGACAATGTTTGCAGTCGATCATAGATCGCTCGCGCCGGATCGACAAATTCAGCGCGCGCGGGCCTAGCAACTTGTCGCGCACGAATAAGCGCTGACCTCTGAGCAACCTACGTCCGCACGACTGCGCCCTGCGTCACATAGGCCTTGATCACGTCAATGATCAGCGCAATATCGTCTCTGGCTTCCTCAACTGGCGTGCGACAGGCGGCGCCGTTAACCACACAATCGTAAAAGTGGCGCAACTCGCGGCTAAAGGCGCTCTCCCAATCGATGGCCGGCTCCATGCGATAGGTTGTGCCCTCGGCATCCACCCCTTGCACCGTCACGGTCGAGAGAATGCCGCGTGAAAAGCCGGTGGGGTAGGTGATCAGCACGCGCTTGTCATCACCATAGACTTCTAGGGTCTCACGGAAATCCCACAAATCGGGCAGATCCACCCAACTGGCAACACAGCGCGCGCCATTGGGGTATTCTAGCGTCATCGTGACGGCGCGCCCGTTAAACCAGATGTCGGAACTGACAACCTTGGTGGGCAGACCCAGCAGGTGGCGCATGCCGTACAAATCGTGGATCATGCTGCCGGAGAGCAGATAGAACGCACCCTCAACCGGCGGTGGCACATCACCAATCGCTGCCTGGCGCGCCGTACGGCGGGCAGCGCGCGTCGCCTCCATCACGCCGGCGGGGATGTCGTCGAAGCGTTCGACATGAAACTGGCGCACGTGCAGATCGTTGCTGGGATGCAAATGGTTGACCTGTACAAAACGGATATTATCCATGCCGTCCACTTCGCGCTTGGCATACTCGTAGGCTGGATCGTAGACCTTCATGTAGCCTACCTGGCCTACGGTGCCGGCGCGTTGGTGGGCGGCAATAATCGCGTCGGTCTCTTGCAGCGAGAAACACATTGGTTTTTCGATAAAGAGATGTTTGCCCGCATCAAAAACGGCAATTGCGACCTCAGTCTTGGGGTCAGACTGGCAGAGGAGCACGGCCTCGACATCGGTAGCCAGCAGATCGCGGTAGTCGGTAAAGTGCTGCGGCACCCCAAAACGTTCCGCAACATAGGCCGCCGTACCGGCAGAGACATCACAGACGGCGGTCACTTCAAACAAATCTTGCAGCCCGTGTAAATTGGGCATATGGTGCACCTGGGCAATCGCGCCGCAACCAACGACGCCCATGCGAATCCGTTTCATGGTTCTCTCCCTTGTTTCCTAGCAGTTTTAAGTGGTCGAATGCACAACGGGAGAATTTTACAGTTGAAAGCGATGCAGAGCAAACGCCGATAAAATCTGGGCGGATGGGGAGACAGGGAGACAGGGAGACAAGGATTCCGCACTTATCTACCTGTTTCCCTGTCTACCTGTCTCCCTGTCTACCTGTTTACCTTCCCCCTAATAATGTTCCGCTAAATACTCATTCCAACCCGCTTCAAACGTCTCGGCGCTGACGCCGTAGATGGCGGGGATGAGGTTGGACCAGAAGCGATGTTCACCAAAGCCATGCACCAGGGCTGGTAAATAGTCGCGCCCATACGTAGCAACTGCATACGCGATAACGGATTCTGCGGCGGCATATTCGCCCATCACGCGTGCCTGTTCGCCCTCGGCGCGGCTGTTCCAGGCGGCCAGATCGCGCAGATAGAACAGCGGCTGATCGGCGCGTTGCTGGCGGAAGTGATCGGCGGCTTGCTGATGCCAGGGCGAGGGTTGGCCCAACAAATCAGTGCGTAGCCAACCGTTTAAGGCCCAGATCATCATCTGCCAGCGATTGCTATAGTCACGACCCTCGGCCGCAACTGTTTCCTTCACCGCGGCGTCAACGGCCCGCTCGATCAGAAGGCTGACCATCTGATGCATCAGAAAGTTCTCATCGGACAGGCTTTGCGGAATTGTAGAGAGCACAGGCGAAGTCAGGCGTAGGCGGTCATTGTTGGATTCATCCCATTCGTGCACGGTCGCCGGTTCCAACACAAAGGTCAATTTTGCGTACAGTGAAGGTGGCGCCAGATTGAGCATCTGGTGCAGGGACACGTAATGGGCATCGATCTGTTCCGCAATCGACGCTACCGCGGGCAGATCGCGCTCGGTAAATTCGAAGCGGATGTGGGCCGTTTCCAAACTGTGCTGGGTGCCCCAAAAATCTGGCGCCGGCTTTGCACGCACCCAGCCAGTAGCGGCCTGTTCGTAAAAGCGTGTTTCACGATAGGGGCTAGAACGCCACCACCCGGCCGCCGGCCGGTTGATCAGTACGCTGGCCAGAGCCTGTTCGCCTAACGGTTCAATTTGTAAAAGGCGGACACCAGCTTCAGCGCTAATTTTCTCATTACCAGTCCACCATGCCCGCCAGTCAGCAAATTGTCCGTCTGCCGGCGGGGCGGATGGCGTGGGCGCCGGGGTTGGTGCTGCCGCTTCCTCTTGGGCCAATGCTACCTGAATGCCGGCTTCCACTTGTTGATAGAGCAGTTGGCTGGGCGAGAGCGATGAACCGGTGACCGCTACAATGCCCACCAATATCAAGACGACAATCCGCACCGTGCGGATTAAAAACCATTTTTCACCGGTTGTTAAATAATACATCCGCTGCGCCGGTGGTTCTTCAACCGACGGTAGACGGTTCCAACGCTCGTCATCTTCGATGACGTGCCATTCAAACCCGACTGTTTGACGAGCCATCCGTCTTATTCCTTCTTTTCCTAAAACCTAACGCATACAGCCACCACCTGATCCAACACGGTTGGCGCGTCGTTAGTATACGCGTCAACCGACTGGGGATGGGGTATGGACGCTTCCTATCTTGCGGCGGGGGATGATGCATGCCAAGAAATTAAGCTGGTCCTAGGGGATGGTTTATCGCCCGATTTATCCCATTAAGCAAGGTAACAAGCCTTGTACCATGCAAATACACAACAATGGTACAGATCTGGCGCTTGAAATGCCCGCTATTTGCGCCAAACTGGAGCCAGTACAGCTTTACACAAACTATCATCCTTTTATCAAACGTACAGGAGATCCCAATGCAAATCCAAAGGCTTACTCAACACAGTATCGCACTCTTTATCTTGGCGATCATTCTCTTTCTCGGCGGCTGTGCCATGCCGGCGGCAGCGCCTGCCGGCCAAAGTGCTCCAGCTGCCGCAGCGCCCGCCGCAGTCGGAGCACCCGCCGCCGAAAGTGAGCGCCCTGCCTCTACCGACGCCTCTGCGTCCATGCCTGCTAGTAGTGGCGAAGCGGCGCCCAACCGTGCCAATCAGCATGAAGCTGTCACCGCTGGTGTTACCGATGACAACGAACAGTGGGCAGAGTATCTGGATTATCGCCAGCGCCATGCCGGTCTGTGGGTCAACGACCGTGATATCAGCGAACGGTATGTGATCCAGCTGTTGGATGAGAACGCGTTGCCCGTCCACGATGCCACAGTAGAAATTTACGCGGGTGACCGTCTGCTGTTCGACGGTCGCACTGACGCCGGTGGTCAGCTTCTATTCCATCCGCGTGCGCTAAATGATGGCGGACGCTGGACAGACGAATATCGCGTCGTTGCCCAGAAAGGTTACGTGGCGCAAAGCCAAATTTTCGCCCGCAATGGGGGTGACCAGTGGTGGCTGACCCTGACCGGCGCCGCGCGTGCCGATTATACACAGTTGGATCTGGTCTTTTTGATCGATGCCACTGGCTCGATGGGCGACGAAATTAACAAGCTTAAGGCGTCGATGGCCGACGTAGCCGATCAGATCGCGACCCTGACTGAAAAGCCGGATGTCCGCTACGGTCTGGTGGCCTATCGCGACCGTGGTGATGCCTTTGTCGTGCGCACGCACGACTTTACCTACAGCCTGGGTGATTTTCAACAGAATCTGGCCGATGTCTATGCCGACGGTGGTGGCGACACCCCCGAAGCACTTAATGAAGCCCTGCACCGTTCGCTGCATGACCTGAGCTGGCGCAATGAAGAGACTGTACGCCTGATCATCCTGGTGGCCGATGCCCCGCCCCATCTGGATTACAACGAACCATTTGCGTACGATACTGATATGATCGAAATGGTGCAGCGCGGGATCAAGCTCTTTCCGGTGGGCGCCAGCAATTTGGACGAAACCGGCGAATATGTCTTCCGCCAATTAGCCCAATTTACCGGTGGCAAGTTTGTCTTCCTTACCTACGAAGATGGCAGCGACCCCAGTAGCGGACCGGGCACGGAGACCGAGCACGATGTGGACAACTATTCGGTGGACACGCTTGATCGGCTGGTAGTGCGCCTGGTGCGTGAAGAGTTGGCAAAGTTATCCGGCGTTGTGAACGTAGCGCAGCCGCCGGTGGCCCAGCAACAGCCATCGCCGGTGCCCACACCGCGGCCCTCTGTACAACCTGTCACATGTACACTAGATCTGGTGGCCAGTCGGCATAATTGCAACCTGCCTGGTTTGATTACCGTCATGGAAGAAGGTGATGATCGCATCGTGTTGCGGATTGCGCTGGATGCGGAACACAGCGGTTATGCCCGTGCTCGCTTCGAGATCGCCTACGACGACATGCTGCGCGGCGCCACTGTCCATATCGGCGACTCGATCTCGAATGATGGCGATGGCAGCGATGATGGCGACCAGAGCAACGATGCTGAAATGCTGATCTTCGGGGGTAACCTGGTTGTGCAAGGCAACGACTCGATCCCGGCGCACGAAACCAGCAATGGTCAGCGCCAGCTGTACACCTTGCCCGATGTAGCGCGCAGCGGTGAAACGATTGTGCTGGAGGTGGCAAATGAGCACTTGGGCATCAACGGGCCGGGCGGCATCGATGTGATTGAATCCCCCTATCTCTTTGCCCTCGCCGGCCAGCCAGACCGCGAAGGCGCCGTCAATTACGACATCTACGCGGCTTTCAACCAGACCGTGAATGGTGAAAGCCAAGGCGCTGGCGTCCGCACGGTGCTGATTACGCTCTCCCCGGCGCGCTAAAGGTGCAGGTTTGATGGGTCCGTGGGGTTTATCAAACCTACAGCTTATTTTTGGAACAATTAGCGTATAGAATTCGTTGCTTGAATGCACCCTAATCGTAAGTTAACCGCATATCTACTACACAATATCCACAACTTATTGAGGAGAACCAATGTATGAACGCTTACGCCCAGTTCACGTCTTCAAGCTTTGCGCGCCTGGTGGCAACCATCGGGTTGACCGTCGCCCTCGTAATTGGCTGGCTCTGCTGGCCGGGTCCGGCTTGGGCCCAATCAAGCCCCCATACGCCGGATGTGCTGGGTAGCCTGGCTGGTGTCGTCACCAACGAGAGCGGCGAGCCATTGGCCGACATCGAAGTGCGCACCTATGTTGAATATGCCAATGGCTATCCATCGCTGGATCAACCTGTACGCATCACAAAAACGGATGCTGCCGGCGCCTACAAAGTCGCTGCCTTGCCTGTCGGCACCTATTATCTGCGCTTTACGGATCCGGCCCACATCTACGGGGCTGAATATTATACAAATTCGGCAACTTTTGAGGGCGGCAGCGAACTTGTACTCACCGGCAACCAACGTACGGGGATTAATGCTGTTCTCGGCGCCGGTGGCCGCATAACGGGTACGGTGACATTGCAAGGCGAAGCTCTGGTTAGTAATGCAACCGTGACGCTCTATGCCCAACACGCATCCAGCTGGGAGATTGTCGCCACGCACACCGTGACGCAGACCGGTCGCTATGATTCTAGCGCCCTCTTGCCCGGCATCTACCGGATTTGTGGCGTGACTTGGCTAAGTGGTAGCAATAGCCAGCTCGTCGGCTGCTACGGTGGCAGCATGACGGTGGATGAGGCAACCGATGTTGTCATTGTTGCCGGAGAGACCCAAGCCAACCAAGAGATTTCGCTGGGGGATGGCCAATTTGATGGCGCCATTGCCGGTGTGGTCACGGCTAATGGCGTACCCGTTGCTGGCATTGAAGTTGATCTATATACTTATTTCTACTATGGCTATTTTAGTAAGCCACAAGCGTATGTCGTGACCGATGCTGCCGGTCGCTATCGCATTGATGGATTGGGCACGGGTCTCTATCAAATTGGGTTTTTCGACCCAGCGGGCGTCTATGCCACTATCTTTCATCCAGATCGCCCCACCCTGCCACGTGCGGGCTTTGTCAGCCTGCAAAGTAACCAGGTTATCTCGGACGTGAACGCCGCGCTTGTGCATGGTGGCAAGATCAGTGGCACAGTGCGGCGTACCGGCGGCGCACCGCTGGCTGACGCGTTAATTCAACTCTTCTGGCAGTCAGCGCTTGATGATCAGAGCTTTGAGCTTACCGGTGCTTTTGCTGAGACCGACAGCGCC
>JBBRVA010000409.1:0-7264 GCA_038247295.1 Caldilineales bacterium
CACGGCGCAGCGCGTCGGCCAGACCGGGGCTGACGGGCTGGAGCATGGCGCAAGCTTGCACCCACAGCAAGGCATCGCCCAGCAGTTGCTCGACATGGGCATCGAGTCTTACACCTACCTGATTGGGGATCATGTGCCCACTGCGCCCATTCGCCGCATCATCCGCGATGGCGCCTTGCTCGGTCAGAAAACGTCGCACCGCAGTGAGCGCACCAGCCGGCGTGGCTGGGTAGAGCGGAATCGCGTAATCCCTCGGCAGCGCGGTGTTTTCATCCCACAGGCGCGCTTCGCGCAACTCCATCCAGGCCACCATCGGCCAGCGCGCCAACTCTTCTAGGGCGAAGACGCTGGCCTGGCGTTGAAGACTCTTGCCATCCGTAAAAACCAGCAGCAAGAAACCGTTGCGTTGATCTTCCAGATCTTCGAGGCGATGGACGGCGTTATCCAACGTCTTGAACTGGGCGGGGGAGCCGTGGAAACGCCCGTAGAGAACGGGCACACCCAGGCGCGCCATGCCGGCGGCCAATTCGCCGGCCAGCGGGTTCCAGGCCAATGGCTCGGCAAACGCATCTTCCAGAATCAGCAGCGAGCGAAGTTGCTGGCGTTTGTGGAATTCTAAAACTGGCACGCCGCCTTTGTGCATTGTTAATTGGATCGAGGCCGCCACATCCAATCGTCGCCCCCGCTCGCCGCTCTGAAAATAGCCCATTGAATCGGCCAACTCATTCAGGGTGACATCGTCCAGGCGCGGGGCTGGTTGGCCGCCAATCGAACCGAGTGCAAAGTGACGCGGTCCAGTTGGGTTGTAGACGGGCGCTTTATCTTGAGGAATTTTGCGCGAGCGCCACAGATAAAGTCCATAAAGCAGCGTGGCAAAGAGCAAGAACGCGGCAATCGCAGCATTGCGCTGCCATACTTCTATTGTGGGGAGCGATTCGTAGTGGGTTTTGGCGATATCGATATAGGGTACATCTGTGTAGAGCCGTGTGCGGGGTGGATTTGTCGCCGTTTCGCTTTGCACGGTTGGCACAGGAAGTGCTTCAGAAGGCGGGGGCTTCAGAAAAAAAGGCGATAAGAAATAGCCAATGGTGATCAGACCGACGACCAGCAGCGTGGACCACAATGTCCAGAATCCGAAGTTCAACTGGGGTGGTTTGCGCAAGCGGGACGGGATAAGGCTTGACGGTTGTGGTGGCCGTGCTTTGGGCGGGTCAGCGACGAGGCGGTCGGCCGTTAGGCGTTGCAGATCGGCCAATACCTGGCGCACATCGATTTCGGCAATGGGATCTGTTACCGCAAGCTCAAGCGCAAAAAAATCATGGAAGCGGCGGAGGAAAAGTTCTTGTTGGTCTGCATCCCTGGCCAGCAGTCCTAACAATGTATCGCGCAGGCGAGTGATTGTCCATGCGCCATCGGTTTGCAGCGCCAAGTGGATGCGCGCATAGTCGCGCAGCGTAAGCGAAATGCCATCCGCCGCCAGCGCCGCTAGAAAGGGACTGAGGGGAAAGTCGTTCCCATTCACAACATCATCTCTCCGACGCCAACTAAAGTAAGATCTATTTGCCCATAACGGAATGCACAATCAACTGCTTAGAACACACCCAAGGGTCTGTAAAAGAATAAATACTGATTGTCACCCTGTAAGGGTCTGTTTTCGCTCGGAAAAACAGACCCTTACAGGGTGACAATCAGCGAAGTTATATTTTAATGAACCCTTTAGCCTTCCACCATCCCCACTGGCGCTACGGCTGATAACAAATCTGCTCTTTGGCCAGCGCCGGATGGTTATAGCCAAAGTGATCGGTGATCTTCCACAGTTCTTCATTCTTGTCGAAGATCGGTTGGGCGGCGGCACAGGCGGCGCTCGCATCGCCCGCCGGTGCATAGGCATCGAGCCAGGCTTGGGCCGCGGCGCTATACTGGCTATCGGGCTGGCCTTTGACCAATGCGGCGAGCGCGGTCTGGGCCTCGGCCAAGTCACCGCCGAGGGCTTGGGCCTGGATCAGACGGAAGCTGGCCAGGCCTTGTAGCAGTATCAACTCTTCTTCGGCGGCCAGACCAAAGATACTGCACGCCCGCAACTGCGGATCCAAACCGGCGGTGTACAATTCGATGGCCGGTTCGTAGCCGAGCACGGGCGCCGCTTGCAGGGCAACATCAGCTTCGATCAGGCGCAGACCCATGCAATCATTGCCCTCGACTGCGCGATCATAGATCCAGCGGATGCGTTGGAAGGGCGCCCCTTCGACGCTCTGCCAGATTTCTGTATGCGGAATCGATAACCCACCTTCGGTCGTGCCGCTGACACCGCCTTGCAAGACCAGTTGCTGGCCCTGGCCCGGATCGCCGTCCGCCACCGGCTCAAAGCGCGCGCTGCCTTCGGCGATGATCGCCCCTGGTTGAATGGTGGAGGTATAGGTTTTGCCATCCCAAGTCGCAACTTGGGCTTCTAGCACACAAAATGTCGAGCAGCCTTCCACGGTCCAGGCCAGATCAACCTTGTCATCGGCGTTCAAGTCCGCGCTGGCCAGCAGATTAGGTTGCCCGTAAACATCGGGGTTGGCGACCAAACTGTAGCTACCATCGGCCTGACCGTGGTAGATCAAAACCGCGCCCTGCGCACCATCGCGACCAAAGCCCAGATCGCTGACAATCGTCGGCATGAAGATGAGGTCGTTGCGCTTATCGCCGTTGAGATCAACCGATTGGACGGCGCCCCGCGCCTCATCCAACGCTCCGCAATTTTGCAACCAGGCTTCGACCTGCGTTTGATCGCCATCCGTCGCGGCCATCACCTCGATGATCGTGTCGGTATAGCCAGCCAGATCGGTCGGACAGGCGGCTGCACTAGCCACTGTCTGGGTGATCGTGGCACTGACAATTTCCTCCGCCGTTAGATCTGTCGCACCGGTTTGGGTGGCAGGCTCGCTTGCCTCCAGCGAGGCCGTGATTATCGTCGCCGTCATGAGCAGTGTATCCGTGACCGCATTCGCACTTGGCTGGCCTGCTGCTTCAGTGGCTGTGCTCTGCTCACTTTCCGTGATGGCCGCGGTTGCCGCAATGTCGGTTGTGGTGGTGAGAGTTGAGGTTGCAACACCAGTTGGGCCGGCACTTTCGCCGCCACGGCTAGCGGCTGCGGCATCAAAGACAGGACAGACCTCTTCGGCGCTAAAGGATGGATTCGCATAGCCGTAATCGGCCAACGTCTCCCAGGCTAAGGGATTTTCGACTGCGAAATCGTTCACCGCCGCGCAGGCACTGTCGATATTATTGCTTTGTTGAAAATTGCTCTGCCAAACTTGGCCAGCCAGGTCATAGATCGACCCCGGATAGCTGGCGGTCAAGCTGCCAATCAGATCACCCGCCACATCAGTTTTGCCTTGGTGGGCGGCCACTACCGCCAGCCGGAAGAGACTAAAGCTGCGCAGTTCTTCCTCTTCGTTTTCACGCACCCAACATTTGGTCAGGCTGGTGTCCGTGGCTGCTTTGGTATAAAGAGCTTCCGCCGCCGCAAAATCATCAGCTTGACCCTGGGCAAAAGCGGCGTTGGCATCCAAGACTACATGATAGATACAGTTGCTTGGATCGTAAGTCGTCTCGATCAAGCGATAGGGCGCACCTTCGATGCTACCCCAGACTTCCATGCGCCCCCGTTGCGGACCGGCGCCCACACTGCCATAGACACCCCCCTTGAGCACAATTTCGTCGGCCTGGCCCACTGCGCTGACATCGTCCACCGTAATCTCGGCATAGGCCATCGCAATCGTACCGTCGAGCCAATCTTGCCAGACATCACCGGTCCAACTGTAGACTTCGATATTGTCAAAACAGGTGCTGGCCCCACACGTGGTGTCGATCCAGGCGATGTCGGGCTGGTCGTCACCATTCGTATCTTCACTGACGAGCAGACGGACCTCACCGGCGGCTTTGGCGCGGTGACCTAATTGCCATCCACTCTCACTGTTGTTCAAAACGAGCAAATCGGTCTCGGGTGTGGCCAAGGTTGATGTAGGGTTTTGGTAAATCACCAACAAATCGTCGAGGCCGTCACCCGTCCAATCTTGCACGGTCAGGCCATCTTCTACCAATGCGCCGCACATTTCCAAAAAGGTACGTACACCTTCAGGGCCTCCTTCGGGTCGATTCGACACCGATAATAGTACGTCTGCGTAATCAGTAAAAACCGCCGGACAAACAGAGGCGGTGCTTGTGGTCCCCGTGATGTTTGCCGTATCGGTTACTACCTGGGTCGTAGATCTGGTATCGCTTGTTTCTGGAACAACTGGCGTCGCGGTTGCGCTCTCTTCGCCCGCAGCGGTCTCCTCCGCGGGCGCGGTGGTGGCTGTTGGGTCGGTAGTGTCGGCTGTTGTTGCTGTAGCTGTGGCCTCCGGTGTGGTCGTCGCGGTTGCTTCCGCAGCCGGGTCAGATTGGCCAGGAATAATGATTTTTTCGCCACGGTAGAGAATTTGGCCGGCGCGCACCGAGCCTGGATTGGCTGCTTGTAACTGGCGCACCGTCGTGTTGAACTTGTCCGCAATCGAGCCCCATGATTCGCCCGGTGCAACCATGTAGGTCTGTTCTTCAGTCTGATCCGGCTGCTCCGTGGCAGTCGGCGTCGGGGTAGCCGTGGCTGTAGGCGCTGTCGTGGGTGTATCCGTCGGCGTCGCCGATGGACTGGCGGTGGCTGTAGCGGCGACAGTAACAGTGGCTGTAGTCGTATCGGTAAGCGCGCCAGTGCTGGTGACAGGACTAGCTGTTGTGGCTTCCGCACTCGGGATCACAAGTTTTTCGCCGATGATCAACCAATTATTACGGCGAATTGCCTGCGGATTGGCCGCCTTCAATTGCGCTACCGTCAAACCTGTGCGCGCGGCCAGCGCCAGCCACGAATCGCCGGCGCGCACGATGTAAGTTTCGCCCGCGCTGGTCGTGGCGGCGGGTGTGGACGTGGCTTGCTGCGCCATTACACTGGCCAAAGGCAGCAGGGATAAGATCAAAGCAAAGAGCATGGGGTAGAGCACCAGCGGCAGCGCTGTGCCAACCAACTGGCCGGCAAGCAGACGCTGGGCGCAGTGGCCTCGCGAGCAAAGCGCGGAGATAAAGTTCATCGTAGTTTCTCCCTTTGGGTTGATCCGATGTTATTGGTAACTAATATCTTCTCTTTGTTGGGCAACCTGAACCCAGCTTTGTCCAGGTTTCAGCTTGATAATGACATCGCCCAGGCCTAACCAGCGCGGGGGGCTTTTATCATCGGCACGCCAGGTGCCTTCGTACACCAGGCCATCGCGAAAGATGCGAAAGTCACCAAAGTCGTAGAGGACGACGTTGACGCCTAAAGTGCCCAAGCTGTCTTCGACTATATTGGTCAATTCGTGCTGCGCAACAATTGCAATTACATTTTGGGCAATGATGGGGCGCCCGGTCGCGGGATCAGCCTGTTGCTCACCACCTTGAAAGCGAAGATAGCCGCCCTGTGCTGCGTCATAGCGCCATTCGACACCGTTGCCGCCGGGATAGGGAATGTTGATCACGGTGGCGCTGCCCGCCGAACTGCCGGGCGGCTCGGGGCTAAACTCAAAGCCAGGGCGCTGCCACTCTTTGTCCAGTCCGTTATCGGTTAGCCAGCGGCGCACCCCTTCAGTGCTCACTTGCATGCGCGTGCGGTAATCCGTACCCAGGCTAAAAAAGTAGACATTGTTAGACGGGTCATCGATATCGGCATCCAGATAGGGGAAACCGACCTCATTTTTGAGCAGATAGCGAATCTCGTCACTGCCACCAGAACAGGCCAAGATGCCGTCGTACATATAGGTCATCCAGATGTTGGGCATGCGTGCCGAACGCACTGGACCAACGCGTTCTGCCTCCTGGCTCTGATAGACGGCGGTAAGACGCGTCATCGAAAAGCCGTCGACAATGTACTCGTAAACCAGGTCCGCTTGGCTCAGCCCCCAATGCGCGCTGCGACCCACGGGGTCATTGTTGACACAGATCATAATTGGACGCTCGTGCAAATGTTGAGGATCCGTGACGGGCAACCCTGTGAAGGGAGCAATGTTGCCTGGCAACGCGGTTGGGGTGGCGATTGGCTCGGCGGCAACCACCGTTGGCGTGGGCGGTAACAGGGTTGCGGTTGCCGTTGGCTCCGGCTGAACAATGGCCGCCGCCGCGGCGACGGGTGTTTTGGTGGGTGTTGCCGTGGCCGCAGGGGCGACGCCACAACCGCTGACGACAAGCGTCGCGATTAGAATACAAATGCGAAGTGAAAAAATGCGCAACATAGAATGAGCGTACCTTACCTCGGTGGGTGGCTACTTGCGACGGTGACTTTGTTCTGAACAGTGACCGTGCTGACGATGGCGCCCCAGACGAAATCGAGACAGCAAGAGGCAATTCGGTTGCAGCGACTGGGTTTCCATAGGGTGCAAGTAGCGCAAAAATGGAAAATTGACATAGAAATGAACGATCAAACGAATGGGACAAAAGAATGGGCTGTAGTATACCATAAGCATGATGGAATTTGCATCACACCATACCTGAATTTAGTGCAATCACCAAATCAACCCTCCATCAATATTTATGTCATCGGCGCTTATGGTAGAATAATGGGGTAATAAGCATTAAAAAATAAAACTGAGCGGACAACGCAGAGGGAGCATCCTCAGCTGCGGCTCGACAGGTAAATGCCCTACCTGAGGATGCTCCCTCCGCGTTGCCGAAATAATTTGTTAACAGCCATTGGCCTTTCTATGAATAGAGATCAACTGTCCCCCACCACAGAATATTTATTACAGACGATTGCCCAGCGCAATATGGCCCTGCCTGTTTTGTGCTTGGTGGCGAGTCACCGGCCGTTGGCATTTGTCACTGGGCAATTGCTTTATCTCGTAGCGCCCTTGGCTGCCCTGCTCGGTCAACCGATCTGCAGCGAATGGGCGGCGTTGCTGAGCCATCCACAAGGTATAAAGCTAATTGAAGAAAGATTGACAAAGATGCAAGCAGTAAATGGTAAGTGGTAAATAATAAACAGGCTTACCATACGGCCTGAACCATTTACTATTTACCACTTACTACTTACCCGTTACCAGGCAACTCAACCCAATGCTTTACCATCGAACACCCACGCAACTCTATAATAAGTGGCAATCCGAGATCGAAGCTGGTTTGGAAGCGGGTCAAACACCTGTCATCGATCTGGGTTCTGGCCCTTTGCTGTTTGGGGTGTTGCCGACTCTGGTGGCTTTGCAATACTTGGCTGAGCGCC
>JBBRVA010000410.1:0-7264 GCA_038247295.1 Caldilineales bacterium
CTCGGCTTTATTGGGCCCAACGGCGCCGGCAAATCGACCACAATTAAGATCCTGACCGGCATTTTGCACCCTACTGGCGGCGAAGTGTCGGTGCTAGTACACTTGGGCGGAAATAACCATACTATTCTCCGGTGAATCAGTAGTGAATCAGTAGGACAGTGAGACAGTACAAACACTGTTCTACTGTCCTACTGATTCACTGTCTTACTTACGCCCAAGTGTACTAGGGTATGTGCCTTGGCTTCAGCGCCGTGACTTGGCCTACAAAATTGGCAGCGTCTTTGGCCAGCGCCCGCAGCTCTGGTATCACCTGCCCGCGCTCGACACGTTCTATCTTTTTGGCAAGATTTATGAGCTGGATGAAAAGACAATTCGCCAGCGGATTGGACTGTTGACCGAGGCGTTTGAGATCCAAGATCTGTTGGAGACACCGGTGCGCAAACTCTCGTTGGGCCAGCGCATGCGCTGCGAGGTGGCGGCTTCGCTGCTGCACAAACCGCGTTTGATTCTGCTCGACGAGCCGTCGATTGGGCTGGATGTGGTGGCCAAACAGCGTATTCGCGACACGATCCGGCGTATGAACGAAGTAGAAAATGTGGGTGTGTTGCTCACCTCGCACGACGCCGGCGACATCAAAGCGTTGTGCAAGCGGGTGATCATCGTCAACCACGGCCAGATCATTTATCAGGACAAAGGTGTCGGCGCTCAAACGCAGCTATCTGACCTCCAAACAAGTGGACGTGCGCTATGCGCGCGCCCTGCCGGCCGACTTCCAAGTAGCTGGCGCCGAACTGCTCAAGGTGGGTACCTATGGCGTCAAGCTGCGCTTCGACACGCGTACCACACCGGTCGAGGCGGTGCTTACCCGCTTGGCCGCCGCCGGCGAGTTAGTGGATGTGACGATCTCGGACCCATCGCTGGAAGAGGTAATCCGCACGATTTATGAGCAAGCGGATAAATGATTTACGATTTTCACCCCTGGGAACGCCGCCATCCCTGGCGGCCCGTGTCGGTTGCCGCCTGGGTTGGCGGCGTTCCCAAGTGATGTCGTTTCACAACAAATCGTCCTCTCCAGCACATTGCCGGTCTCACTCACCACGCCCCTGCGCCAGTTATTCTTTGAGAGTGAACTGAACGACAAGGGCTTTTTGAGCGGTGCCGTGGAACAAGCGCAGATCGTCGCACAACATGCAGGCTTTCTCCACGATGAACTGACCAAGAATAATTTTGCCGAAGCGCGGCGCCATGCCGAACATGTGGTCAATATTCTAGAGGGTGAAGGTGGCTTTACCTACGGGGACTTGAACCGCGACGGGCAGACCCAAAACCCCGGCGACGGCTTTGGTCTGCTTGTTTATCTACGTGAGACAGAAAGTCTGGTTGGCGCAGGCTTGGGCACCCTGGATGCGACGATTATCCCCCCGGCGCAACTCGAGCAAGTAGAGTCGATGGTGACTACGCTTGCCAATGATCACGCACTTGCCGCCGAAGCCCTGGAAAACACGGTCAAAGTCTTTGCTTCGGACACCGTCACGGAGGCCCAAGCCTTTGCCGATGAACTACGCATGCTGGTAGGCGAGATTCGAGATGATGTTGCTAACGTTTACACTACAACGCTGCAACTGGCTGAATATCGTTTCTATGCCCAGCCAAGCGCCCTAATGGCCACAAGCACGCCGACCTTTACGCCGACAAAACAACCGACGGCCACCAAGCCCCCCACCGCAACGGCGACAAAGTTGCCCACACCAACCGCAACCAATACGGTCACGCCGACCCTCACGAACATAGCGACACCTAGCGCGACCAATACCGTTGCGCCTACGGCCACCAAGCCGCCCACCCCAACCGCAACAAGCTCATCAACAGCTACGGCGACGAAGGCGCCCACCGCCACAAACTCACCAACCGCAACCAAGTCACCCACACCAACCGCCACAAATACAGCGACGAAGACATCGACGCCGATCCCCACCGCTGCGCGTCCAGCGCCAACGGCCACAGACACGGCGACCCCGCTGCCAACAGTTACGCCAACCGCGACGCGTCCTACCATTCCAGCCGCGCCAGTTGTTCTGCCCTTAAACCCGACGACTGGCGTCACGTGGACAAACCCGGTTGACGGTGCGGTCTATGTGTATGTGCCAGGGGGCGAATTTACGATGGGGTCGGACCCAGGCGATGGCGTCTCACCGCAGGAGCAACCCGCACACACCGCAACAGCGGAAGGCTTCTGGATGCAGCAGACCGAGGTGACGAATGCGCAATATGCGCGCTGTGTGGCAGCAGGGGTCTGCACGCCACCGGCCAACGACAGTTGGGAACAAGCCGACGCCGCCGACTTGCCGGTGACGCATGTGGACTGGACGCAGGCCAACACCTACGCTGCCTGGACCGGAGGTCGCCTGCCCAGCGAAGCCGAGTGGGAACATGCCTGTCGCAACGACGATGCCCGCCTCTTCCCGTGGGGCGACGAACCACCCACCGCTGAACGCGCCAACTTCAACAACAATGTCGGCGAACCGGCCCCCGTCGCCGTCGGCAGCTATCCCGCCGGCGCCAGCCCCTACGGCGTGCTTGATCTCAGCGGCAATGTCTGGGAGTGGACCAGCAGCCTCGAACTGCCTTATCCCTACGCTGCCACCGATGGCCGTGAAGACCCCGACAGCACCGCCGAGCGCACCTTGCGCGGTGGCTCCTTCTATTACACGCAGTATCAACTGCGCTGCACCACCCGCAGCGGCTTCACACCAGATACCGCCAACCAACACTTCGGGCTGCGCGTCGTTGCGTCGCCGTCAGATAGTGCAGAGTAGTAATCCGCTATCCTAGGCCAGTGTGGTGCGAGTGAGACAGTGAGTAGGAGAGTGGGACAGTCAGTGTTTGTACTGTCCCACTCTCCTACTAAAAGATAGCAAGGTTAATTCCGCCGTACTGCACTAGGGTTTTTGAGCAGCCTAGAGGTTCAAAAAATGATTGACAAAACGAATCGAATTCAGTATACTAGAAACAAGTCCCATTTCCTCTTAAATGAACACTTGTTCTGTATTATCCAATTTTTCTCGCATTTCAAGTGACAAAAGTATTACAATCTGCTGCGGATTTAGGCGGATGCGGTCTAAAAGTGGCCTGGGGTTGATAGGGCGGATGCGGTGCTTTTGTGTTTGTAGGGCCGCATCCGTCTAATACCTCCAGATCTCACTGGTCAGGGGTGGGAAAAACGGTGTCGTCCGATATAGTCGTTCGGCCACTTCACACGCCCTCGACATCGTGTTTGGATCTTTCTATGTTCAAAAAGACGCACCCGATTATAGGCACACGCGACATCAAACGCGCAATCAAGTTCTACACCCAGCGACTTGGCTTTCAACTCGCTTTTGGAGACAAAACCGATCCACCGAATTACGTCGGATTTCGACGCGACGCGGTCGAGATCCACATGCAATTTCAGTTCGAGCACGAGATGAGCAGAATTCGCCTGCGATTTCTAGTGGATGACCCAGACGCACTCTTCAACGAATACCGGCAACAGGGCGTCGAGTGCAGTGCCAGTGGCATCCGCGATACCCTTTGGGAGACACGTGAGTTCGCCCTCTTCGACATGGATCGTAACGCACTAACGTTCTAACGCCACTTGAAGAGCGAGGAAAAGGCGCGGCAACCTGCGGCCTAACCATGCGCTGCAGCGAACGGCAGCGGGCCGTCGTGGTTGCCATCGGTGCGCCTCGTGGCCGCCGTCGCTGAGCTTGGGTCGTTCGGCGGCGCCCAGGACGTTATCACTAACATGATGTACGGTTGGCGATACTACCCTTACTACTCTATGTGTTGCCACATACATGGCTTTTGACGGCTTATATTCTTTCACGAAATACCTATGACCAAGTTGGCTATGATATACTTCTCGTATCAATTACTGAGATAATCATGGGCAATGCACAATATGACAAAGATTTACTTGGATACCTGTAGCATCCAGCGCCCCCTTGATACATTAAGCCAAACCCGTCTCCGCCTTGAGGCAGAAGCGATATTGGGTGTGTTGACACAGGTGAAGGCCGGTAATGTTGAACTGATTTCTTCAACTGTGCTAGAACTGGAAACGCAACGAAATCCGCTTGTGATCCGGAGAGAACATGGAGAACAGATCCTGGCGCAAGCAACGAGCATTGTGATTGTCGATGAACAGATCGAAGAGCGTGCGCGTTATTTTGTGCCAGTCGGCATCAAGATCATGGATGCACTTCATTTGGCCGCTGCTGAAGCCGCATGAGCCGATTACTTTTGTACATGCGATGACCGTTTTTTACGGAGGGCGAAGGCGGTTGCTGGCTTACAGACTAGAGTCGTTTCTCCATTGGAATTGATCGAGGCGATAGAAGAATGATTGCGGAACCACAACCACTGACTGAAATTACCCAAGAAGCATTGCGCCTACTTTATCGAGAGTTGGGGCTTGTCAACACGATTCGCTTTTTGAATCAGTTTACGACGGGCTTTGGCAATTACACGGCAGAACGCAGATCTCTTCTAGAAAATCAAACGATTGATGAGGCCCTTGCTGACCTTCATCGTTATCAGGCTAGGCGTACACCGCGCCAACAAGACCTCCCTCGCCGAACATCCGCTGGTGCCGACCAGGGATGATCTAGGCTTTTTCATGGTAGTCACGGTCCCTGGCGGCACAGCTTGGCGTTCGGGTGCGAAGACGCTGTTGAGGGGCATATAAAGTTATAGAGATCAGTCTTGAAGGGTTTATAATTGAGTTTATGGAGCAGAAGCACAGCCAGTGAATGAAAGTAGCGATGGTATGCGTTTTGAATGGGACGAGCAAAAAAGCCAAGCGAACATTCGCAACCGCAATCTAGATTTTGCAGATGCCCGGAAAGTCTTTCAAAGACCTGTGCTCAGAACGGTAGACACGCGCAAGGAGTATGGTGAAGAGCGTTGGGTTGGCATTGGCATGTTAGATAACCTGCGCGTGGTCGTTGTTGTCTTCACCGAATTAGATGAGAACACCATCCGAATTATTTCGATGCGAAAGGCGTTAGCCCATGAACGGAAACAATATGAACAAGCCTTCCGAGACGAATTTGGCACGATTTGATGACATGACTGATGACATGATTGATACCTCTGAAATTCCACCTTTGTCAGCGGAATTTTTTGAGAAAGCCACGTGGCGCATGCCCCAAGATGCGGTGACGATTACGATTCAAATTGAGCCGGACATCTTTGCTTGGTTCAAAGCCCAGGGGGGTGATTATCAACAACGCTTAGCGGCTGCGCTCCGTTTGTATGTCGAAGCGCATAAAAGCTTTGTCAAAGAGTACCAAATCAGTTAATAGAAATGACGCTTCAGCCGAACGATTGCCCTCAGCAATGCCCATTTAGTTTGGATCAGCGCGTTTTCGTCAACCAGACCAACCAAAACTGCCGAACATTCATTGCAGCGGAGGTTACCTGATCACGCGCGAATTCGATGTTTCTCGCCCGCATAGCCGTTGTTTCGTTGGGACGTTGTGCGCCACGCATTCCGGCAACTCCGCTGAATTTTGCATTCGGCGGCGTGCAGCGTGTAGCTGATGAGATGGGTGCAGAGTGTAAGTAGTTCCTCGTGCGCGTTTGGCCGGGTGTGCGACAAGGTTGTGGAATGGAATATAATTTGGGTTCGGTGGCGCGCAGGAAGCCAGCGCCGAACATCTGCATTCGACCAAAAACTCTCTGAATTCGGTAGGTTCTAAACTATGCACTGGATGAAGAGAATAGATTCCGACAATGGAATAGTGATCTTTTCCGTATTGAGCGGATACCTGATGCGTTCTCGTCTTAAGGAAATGGGATTTCATTTTGAACCGAAAGGTAAAAAGTGGATCTGTACGGTCAACGAAAGTCAAGTGACGAGAATCAAACAGATTGAGGAGTTGCTCAAGGCTGCTGAAACCAGAGATCAGGGGCCACGATTTCCGTATACAGTGCGTGGCTAATAAAACCGCGGTCGAGAAAAGCAGATTCAGCGAGGTGGTCGTATGACGCTATAAAGGGAAGCGAAGGTGAAGTGTCATGGGTACAAGCCGCCGAACATCCATTGGTGCAATTCGTTTGCTCGAAACCGGTCGGAAGACTGGGGGATGAGCAGGGACAAAAAGTCAGCCTAGCCGACTGACCGAAGTCTAAACTGTGTATTCATGTAGGTGAGGTCGAAAGACTAACTCCTACCCTTCAGGTGAAGAAGTGAAAGCATCTCCCTCCTGTGTACGTATGGCGAACGTGGATGGGGAGCAGGGAGAGATGGGGATCAACTGGAAGCTACATCTGGCGACGCCCCTAGCAGGTGACTATGGCACCCAGGGGGTACCCGGCAAGCGAAGGTGTGCAGCATCGTCAGTTCGAGGCAGCCGAAGTAGCTTATAGGCTTCGACGTGAGCTCAGCCGAACGGCTGCGGACAAAACGTCAAAGGTCTTGGGCGACAGGACAAGCAACTCGACCACCGCCTCACACTTTGGACAGCACAGCGTCATCCGCAAAAGTGCTATCGCTGGCGTCGAAACCGTTATTGGCACTTTGACAAGGGGAGTAATCGCTTTAGTGATGGGCGAGTGCGCTTGCGGGCTTATGCTGACACTCGCATTCGTCGTCATACCAAAGTGCAAGGCGAACGCTCTCCATTCGATGGCGACTGGCTCTACTGGGGAACACGCCTGGGGAAAGACCCGACCAAACCGGACTACTTTACAGCGTTGCTGAAAACACAACAAGGCAGATGCAAGCATTGTGGCGCACCGTTCACGACAGAGGAGATGATTGAAGTACATCACAAGAATCGAGACCGCCGCAACCATTCTCGGCACAACCTTGAATTATTGCACGGTCACTGTCATGACTAGTTGCACGCTGCATTCGTCACACTGGGCGGTATTGTTGACAACAACCCTTTCACTGAGGAGCCGTGTGCGAGGAAACCCGCACGCACGGTTTTGTAACAGCGGAGGGAGGGGTGACTCTTCCTCCGACTGTATCCACATCGACCCAGCTACCCTCGCGCGATTGGGAATTTGGTTGCCCGCGCAAAGTGACTTCGTTAACACGTGTTCTGCGCCGCACCCACTGGGCAAGTGAATGTGGCGTTCGGCGTTTCGTGATTTATTCGATTCTTGCTCTAATTTGTGGATTGCTTGTGCCAGTTTCTTTTTTTCAAAGAAACGATGCCAATACGAAGAAAATATGAAGATATTAAGCTGGTGGATGATTATTTTGATTTTGGTC
>JBBRVA010000411.1:0-7248 GCA_038247295.1 Caldilineales bacterium
AACGCGGGCAGATCGGCTGGGCGGATTACCGGTTGGATGCCGGTGGCGTCCAGGTGGCGGGCGTCAAAGCCAGTGTGATAGCGGCGCAAAATCTCGTGTTCTACCGCTACCTGCGGATAGTCGACCAGCACCTTGAACATAAAGCGATCCAGTTGTGCTTCGGGTAGTGGATAGGTGCCTTCATACTCGACAGGGTTTTGCGTTGCCAGCACCATAAACGGCTCGTCGAGCAGATGGCGCTCACCTTCAATCGTCACTTGGCGCTCTTCCATCGCTTCTAATAGCGCCGATTGGGTCTTGGCTGGCGCACGATTGATCTCATCACCCAGACAGATGTGGGTGAAGATTGGTCCCTTTTTTAGATAAAAGGTGCCCTGATTCAGGTTGAAAACCTGAGTGCCTACCACGTCGCTAGGCATCAGGTCGGCGGTGAACTGGATGCGGCCAAAACTGGCGTCGATCAGCCGGGCCAAAGTTTTGGCAAGCAACGTCTTGGCGGTGCCGGGCACGCCTTCTAACAACACATGGCCACCGGCAAAAAAAGCCACCGCCACCTGTTCAAAAACTGCCTCTTGGCCGACAATGACTTTGGCGACTTCGTTCTTCATCTGGACAAACAATTGGGCTAGGGACACAGGTTTGCCTCGTGATTAGGGTTGGGATGCACGTTGCGCATGATCCGAAACACAACGTATGCATTACAGATCATCTTCATCGTTTGTTCGTCAATATCTGATCAATCTCTGCCACCATGCGCACCAGCGCGCCTTCGTTCGGCTGCTGGTCAAGATTGTGCAACAAATGGCTGATCGTCGCCACCTGTGTTTCTCTGATCGTGGCGTCGTTTTCCTGCAACCGCTGCACAAACTCCCTATCTGGTAGGGTGGGATTGATCCGTAACGTGCGACCCAAATTCAGTTTGAGCCGGCGTTTGTGATGGTGGGCAACTGCTTCGCTCTGGTGGGCACGGCGGTGCAGAGCTGCCATCGCTTGTACATATTCGGCCGCCTCGCGCCGGCGCACTTCGTTGCGGGCGGGCAGGGCTGGCCCCAGTCGCCATCCTTGCAAAAATAGATAGATGAGCGTCGCGCCCAAGCCAAAGAGCGTGGCCCATCCCAATGGCGTACGGTAAAGCCAATCTTGCAGCGATGTGATTTCACCGCTTTGTGCATCCGCACTCGCTGGACCGTAGAGATGATACGTATCAAACAGCACTTGACCACCACTGGGAACCGTACGCAGCAGCGCCGGTACGAGCATAGCCTGATCGCGCGCGCCTAATGCTTGATTCGTCAGTGTATGTTGCAAGCTAAGAACCCAAATGGTGCCCTCGCCCAGCGCTTGAACGGCAACAGTCGGGCCATTCGCTTGGGCAAGGACAGGTACTGCCTGCGGCGCTTCGGCCAGGTCTAGCGTAGCACTATCTGGCGTGTCGTGCTGCAACTCCGCATCCGCTTCTGGTAAAAGTGGCTGTTGCTGCGCGACTGTACGCGCTAAATCACTGCCAAAGTCCAACTGCACGCCAAAGCGACTTTGCAACGCCGTTTCATCGCGCTCCGGACCAATTAAGACAAGGGTATGGCCGCTGGCCACCCAACGTTCCAATGCAAGCGCTTCGTCTTCTGTATACGGCTCTGCATTGGGATAGACAAAGAGCAGATCGCTGGCTGCGTCGAGTGTAAAGGTTTGATTGCCGGTCTGTTCGACCGTGTAGCCCATCTCTTCCAGCCACAGCCGCAACGCACGCAACCCGCCTGGCCCAGCCGAGTCCAAATCGAAGGGACGCTCCGCCGGCGGCTCACCCTGGAGCAGGGCAAAGACGATCAGCAGCCCTAGGAGAAGCAGGCTGGCGATCA
Organism: Caldilineales bacterium; assembly: GCA_038247295.1. Classification (GTDB taxonomy): domain Bacteria; phylum Chloroflexota; class Anaerolineae; order Caldilineales; family Caldilineaceae; genus JAPLGZ01. Next base: position 1,857 of record JBBRVA010000411.1, read on the forward strand.
GTTGTAGGTTACGGGTTACTGATGTACGCATCATAGCTGATTAGGGCAAACAGGAACAGGGCAACGGGATTGGGTCTTATCATCTTGTCATCTTATCATCTTGTCATCTTATCATCTTGTCATCTTGTCATCTTATCATTCTGCCGCCCCACCAATTGATCCACCTCGCGCGCATAGCCATCAAACGTCGCCTGATCCGGCTCGTGGATGCCATACCAAACATCATCGAAGGTTTCTACCACGGGTTGTAAATGGTGTTGTATGCCCGGTTGGCTGCGCACTTGGGCCAGCACTTCCCGGTTGGTCAGGCTGCGGTCGTAGCGGATCAAGTTTTGTTCTTCGAGCGCGAGCAGGGCGGAAAGATAAAGTTGACGCACGGCTTGGCGATAGTTGCCCGCTTGGGCAGATGCGCTGGCCTGGGCGCGCGCGGCAGTGGCGGTGAGCGGCATTTCCTCGCCATCAGCCGCCCGCCGTCGCGCCGCAAAATCGCTGACAAAGGAACCCAGCAGCCCTTGTAGCCAATAGCTGAGTAAAAAAATTAGCAAGAGCACACCCACGCCTGCAATCGTCCAGGTGATCATATTTGTGATGGCATAGCCGTTTTCGCCAGTGCCTGGGTTTATTTCTACATCGGGCAAGTGCGAACGCAGCCAGCGCATGAAGCGTTGCCACAGGCTCTGTGGCGTGTTGAATTCGGGGCGGGCAAAGATAGCATCTAGTTGCGCAAGGCGTGTGGCCGTCTGGTCATTGGGCGCGGCGGCCAATTGGTCGAGCACCAAGTGCAGACGCGCCAGCGCGATCGCCGGCGTAAGCTGGTCGGCGTCGTTCAATTGCAGCAGAGAGTGGACAGTCACAACTTGGCCGCTGGTCAGACGCACTTGCTGAATGGCCGCTAACTCAGCCTGGGCTGCGCGCAGCGCGGCTGCCTGATCATCGGTCGCTTCCAACGTTTGGGTGATGCGTGTCAAGCGTGTCTGATAATCTGCCAGCGAAAGCGGCGTTGGCTGTACTTGGGCAAAGAGAGTTGGTGTAAGGGCCAATAGATGAAAAAGGAGCGCCAGCACCAGATAAGGCAACTTACGCATTGCGCCCTTCGGCTTCCAACTGTTGGACGCGCAGGGAAAGATCATACCCCTCCTGCCGCACACGCAGATCGTAGTAGAGCAAGACGAAGGCAGCCGCCGAAAGTGGCGACCAGAGCACAGGCAAGATGGCATTGACTGCACCGTAGACGGCGCCACTCGCGGCGGGCGAATAGATAAAGACAGCCGCCACGCCCGCTAGCGCTAACCCCATAATAATTGCGTAGAGGACAAAATAAAAAAGATAGAGCAGAACGACATAGAAAAAGCAGCGCCAGATTTGGCCACGCGTCAAGGCCCAACTGTTGCTCAGCGCTTCCATCGGGCCCCAGCTTTGATCGACAATGCCAGGCACGGCGGCAACCCAACGCGCCGTTAAGTAGGCGGCTGGGATCGCCATCAACAGAAGTACGCCCAGGTAGAGGCAGGCGATTACGATGAACAGCCCAGCGACGGTTGCCATTTCATTGCCAATCGACTCGCCACCGCTGGCCGAAAAGATCCCGCCGACGGCAAAAGCCATTGCGAAGAAGATACAACCAACGCCTACCAATACGCCCGATGTGGCCAGGAAAATTGCCAACCATTTAATAATGCTCATGCCGACAAAAGCCCAGAACCGGCGCAGTCCAGCGCGTAAACTTTCGATCAGTGAAAGCTCCTGGTTGTGTAAGATGGCAATTGCCTGGCTCGTAAGGGCCAGTGTGACCAGCACATTCGCCAACAGACCCAACGGAACCAGCAGGTAGGAGAGGGCAACTGCGCTCTGATTGGCCTGGAGCACATCGAGCATGGCGGCATCCGGTGTCGCTTCCGGGTTTTGCATCACTTCACTTAACAGGCTGAGATAACCAGTCATAATCCCGCCCGAAAAAATGCCAGATAAAATCCCCAATGGCACCAAAAAGATCGCGGCGGTCAGGATCAGCAATCCAAAGCGCGCCTGGTAGATGCGAAAGGCGCGGTCAAGCAGATCGCCCAGCGTAAGTGGGCCAGAAATGGGCAAGGGAGAGGGCATGAATTGGTTGCTTCCTTTGGCAAGTTGCAAAAAACAGCGAGCTACTCAGTTTGTAACAGTCGCCATGCGCAGCAGATCCGGATCAACCCGGACGTTGCTAATTTGCGCCACATCGATAAAGCCATCTTCAATCGGAATCGCCCGGTCGATGATCTCTTCTTTGAGCTTGAGAAAAAAACTAAGCTCGGATGGGTGCTCAATACCGGGTAGTGCGGCAAAGAGCGCGGCGCGAGCGGTGCCCAGGCCAGTGCTCGCTTGCGAACCGACCATGATTCCTTTGCCGGCCGCAAGCGCCTGTTGTAACATTAGCTGCGATTCGCTATAGCCGGTGCGTGCGGTTTTGATGTTGAGAATATCGAAGGTGTTCATGGCCAGCTCGCGCTGAAGATCGCGCACGCTAAAGCAACTATCATCGGCGATAATGGGCAGTGCCTGTTGGGTGCAGAGTTGGGCACGCTCGCGAATTAGCTCAACGGGCAAGGGCTCTTCACAGTAGAGCAGGCCCAATTCGCGCAGAAAGGCCAGCTTGTCGCGCGCTTGATCGCTTTCCAAACACTCATTTGCATCGGCATAGAGTGCCATATGGCCACCAAACATGGCCTGCAAATCTTGAATCCGTTCGATATCTTCTGCCCATTCCCGCCCGACTTTGACCTTGAGGACGCGTACGCCCTGATCATAGACGCGTTGCGCTTCGGCCAAGACCGTGTCACGGCTGCCAATGCCCAAGATATAGCTGACTTTGATCCGCTGGGCACTGACGCCCAAGTGTTCGGCCAACGAACGGCCTTCTGCTTGCGCTAGGGCATCGTGCAGCGCCATATCAAGCGCGCCTTTGGCAGTCTGGTTATTTTTTACTTCCTGCAAACGAGTCTGCACCTGGTCTAGGGGAATGCCAATCACACGTGGGGCCAGTTCGTGCTCGATGACGCTCGTGATACTGTAGACCGTTTCGCCATAAATGGTCGGGCGTGGCGGGGCTTCGGCCATGCCCGTGCTGCCGTCGCTCAACACGACTGTTACCAACACATGGCGCGCTTCGGCCAGGCTGCTGCTCTTGCCCCAACGCAAAGCGCTGTGCATGGGCAGTCGAAAAATTGTGGTGCTGATGTGGGTAATTGTGAGCATGGCGAGTGGCGAGTTGAGATATGAGCTAGGATTTACGCCGGCTGAGCGGGTGCCCCCTGGGCGCTCAGCCGGCGTAAATCCTGTGATTTTGCGTAAGCCCTATAAGTTCTATTAATATTGGTAGGACTTGCGTACCGGGAACGCCGCCATCCCTGGCGGCTGCCGGCAAGATGCCGGCGCTCCCAGGTGAAGCTGCGTAAGTCCTAATTTGTTAACAGCCGACCTGTGAGATTTTTAAAACCTGCCAAGTCTACACTTGCATCCATGCTACAATCTGGGCGGCTACCTGTTTGGGTGAGTGGCGTGTAGTATTGATGACCAGCGTACGGTCGGGTGTGCTGGCTTGCAAGACTTTGATCGCCGCTGCTGGCTCATAATTGCGCCGCTCTTCGAGCACAATCTGCACTTTGGCCCGTAAGTCGGCGCCACTAACCGCGCCGCGCCGCACCAGATCCAGCAGTTGCTCTTGCTCCTCTTGGGTAAAGAGTTGCTGTGTATCTTCGATGCCAAGGCTGGTAAACGTGGTAATCTCTCTGCTAGAGGCGGCTAAAGGGTCGCCAGCTACCTGATCGAATCTGTCGTTGCGGCCCAATAGACGGCGCACGCGTACCACATCCGGCGCATCCAAGACAATGAAACGGGCGAGCGGCAAGCTGTCGACGGCGTGGGCGACCTCATCGGCCCCGCGCAGACCGTCGAAAAGGGAAAAACCAGAAAGCTGAGTTAGATCGACCCAGATCTGTGAAAGCGCGTGGCTCATGCCGCCGGGAAAGTGTTCTCGGTAGCGACGGGTATAATCGAAGCGTGTTTTGCGGTCGGCTACGAGTTGCACGGGTTGGCCGTCTAGCGTCTGCATAACGCTGATAATCAAGCGGTCGGTAAGTTCGCGGCGGTTGGGCAACAGGGTATAGGTGAGCCCACTCTGGGATAGGCGCTCTAGCGTGGTGCTTTTTCCCACCCCGGTAACACCGACAATGATCAACAAGGGCGCCTCGACCAGGGTGTGCCAGCCGCGTGGAACGGGGCTACCTATGGCTACACCAGGAAAAAGTTGGACAAATGGAAGAGAAGAATTTGTGAGCATCAGTCCTTGCCTTGCGTAATAACCGATTTGGTTTGATTGTACAACCATGCCATGAATTTTCCTAACCTGGACTCGACAGTTTTATGCCCTCCCGCTATAGAGCATACAAATAAAAATGGCCAGCACCATGCCTGGCCATTCTTGATTACGCTACTACTTCCACCACCTACGCAGGCGGCGATATATTTTCACTGGTACTTGCGGATAGATGATAGGGCGCTGACCATTGCGTAATGCTTCCAGGTCAGCCACCATTGCATCCAATTCTTTTTGTACGGGCGAGAAAACCATTTCCACTTTTTCTGGCGTAACGACGATAACTGGTTCGTTCGGTAGAATCCACCCATAGCCGAGCAAGCGTGTAGTTGTAGTCATCATTTTTGGCTTCGTAGAGATTTCGTAATTGATTGAGGCCTTACCTTGTTTTTCGATTCTATTATGTGGTTATTGTATCACTTATTCTGTTTTTTATCAATACATCAATGGTCGAAATTCGAAAATTTACGTGCTACAAATTGTGATGATTGATAGTACACGATGTATTGACGATATCGTATTTATGTGATACAGTTAATTGATTCGTAAATCAAATAGATGCAAAGGAGGGCGCGCATGGCCGGCCGACAATTAGTGATTAGTATTACACCCACGGAACTCGAAGAAATCAATACCGATTTAGAGATGCTAGGCATCGAGGAACGCTATCGATCGGAATTCTTGCGCGAGGCGATCAAGAATGCCATTGCGATTAGAAAAGAGGGGAAAGTGGCCTTAGCACTGACGGAAAATACTATCCTCGAACTTGCCAAGGCGACCACTAAACCGGCTAGGCAGATTGCCAGAAAAGCAGATAAGTGAAGCCCGGCACCAGACATTTACACCCCAGCCTGCGGCGGTGGCAATCGCAACATGGCGGCTACCAACAGAACCAAATCATGACGCAAAAGTGGCTCGGCAGAGGATTCCTCTACTGAGCCACTTTTGCGCGGAAGTCACTAAATTGTTGAGTTTGGCGATGCGTAAACAGGTAGACATTACTGTCTAGCCTATTTACCTCTTCAGATCAGATTTATCCCGTCT
>JBBRVA010000412.1:0-7245 GCA_038247295.1 Caldilineales bacterium
TAAGGATGGAGCGCCACAAACGGGGCCGGGGTCAGCGCGAGACCGGCGAGAAGCAGCAGCCACAACCAGAACCGCGCCAGCGCTTTCTGACGGATTAAATCCCAAGCGATCCAACTTGTCACCAGGCCCCCCATAAAACAACCGGCGCTGACCAAACTCATTGCCACTGCATCGACGAGCGGTACCAGATTTTCCGCCGTATCACCCAGGCCAAAGGCAACGGGTAAGACCGCCATCCACACCGTCACGCCGGCAATCGCCAGTACAGCGGCAATGATCATCAAACCGGATTGGAGCATCGCCGCCATGCGATGGGCCGGTAAGTAACTCCACGCCAGCGCAACCAACAGCCACATCCAACTGAAGATCGCCAGCAGCCAGAGCCACCAGCCTAAGCGCCACACGCCACTGTGGAGCAACAACCAGGTCTGGCGTTCAACGAACGCGCCGCCAAAATCCAACCCTGGCCACATTTGTAGCCAGGTATAGAGTGCAGCGCCGAGAAAAGCAACAGTGGTAAAACGAGCAGCATTGGGTACGTTCATAGCTCCTAAGTTTACTACAAATTGCCATTGTTGTCACGTTGCTGAGGCTCTTTGCAGCAATTCTAAATCTAAAAAATGCGTGACAAATTGAACAAAGTGTGCTAAGGTGAGGGTCTATAGGAGAGAGAAAAACCATGTCAAAACCATTAGGACTGAGCAAGCTCATTAACCACTTGCGAGAATCGTGGCAAGGACTGCCCGATTCTCGCAAAGCGAATAACAACACGAAATACAGGATAGTCGATGCCTGTTTAGCGGCTTTCAGCACGTTTTTTATGCAATTACCATCCTTTCTGGCGTACCAGCGGACGATGGAACAAAGCAAAGGACGAAGTAACGGTCAGAGTTTGTTTCAGGTCGAGAAGATCCCCAGCGATGGGCAAATCCGTAACTTACTCGACCCGCTCACCCCCGACCAGTTTGCGGTGAGTATCGGTGGGTGGTGGATGAATTAGAAAAGAGCGGGCATTTGCAGGCTTTTCGTGCTCACCAGAAGACCTTATTGGTGGTCTTGGATGGTGTGACGTACCATTCGTCGACCACGATTCATTGTGACGAGTGCTTACAAAGACAGGATAGTCAAGGCATCATCCACTATTATCACAGTGCCATCACGCCAGTCATCGTCAAGCCGGACTCACTGCACGTGTTGCCTTTGCCGCCGGAGTTGATTGTCCCGCAAGATGGTCACGAAAAGCAAGATTGTGCGCCCGGAAGGCACCCGGCCGCGGCGAAACGCTGGTTGGCACACCAGGCTGCGTACGATACCGCCTGGACGAAGACCTATCTTGGCGATGACTTGTATGCCAATCAACCGCGCTGTCACTTACTGGCTGCGACCTATCACCAATTTTTTGTCTTTGTCTGTAAACCCGATTCGCACAGCACGCTCTATCAAGAAATTGCCTTACTCGCCAACGTGGGGGGCGTTACTACGCTGACCCAGCGCCTCTGGAAGGGTCGCCACGCTGAAGTGTGGACCTACCGTTTTGCCAGCCAACTCCCTTTGCGCTCAGGCAGCGATGCGCTGTTCGTCAACTGGTTTGAACTCACCATCACCCACGAAAAGACGGGTGAACTCATCTTTCGCAATGCCTGGATTACCAATCACTTGCTCTCCTCACAAACCGTCCTGCCACTCGCACAAGTCGCCCGCACGCGCTGGAAAGTTGAAAATGAGACCATCAATGTCCTCAAAAACCACGGCTATCACCTCGAACATAACTTTGGCTTCGACGTGAGCTCAGCCGAACGGGCATGGTCAAAAACACTTGTCCACCGTCCTGTTTACCCTCAATTTGCTCGCCTTTCTCACCCATACCGCTCAACATCTCGTCGATGATGCCTACCGCCTACTCCGCGATACGCTGGCCGTTCGCCGTACCTTCTTCCATGATTTGAAAGCCTTGACTCGCTATCTCCTCTTCGATAGCTGGGACTCCCTCTTTGCCTTTATGCTCGATGGACTTGAATTGACCCTGCCTCCTCCTTAATCGCTATCTCGATTCTCAGATTTAGAATTGCTGCTGGAGAACAGGCGGCTAGGCTATATTCGACCACCGACCTTGCCTTTGGTCTGCTGCACATTGCATCGACCAAGTCCATTAGCGTATCGGCGCGATTATTCAAGTTCTGGTATACTGATTCTCGGAACTGGATCAGTTTCTCTTTTTTATCAAATCCCTCCCCCCCCGCACTCACCTTTTTGCCAAAAGTCGAAATAGTAGAGCGTTACGGAAATTCTGCTAAATTAGAAATTGAGGACTATCAAAACCTCCGCTCTACTAGCTTGTTAACTGGTGAGTTGATTAACCAACTCACCAGTTAACAAGCTATCCTTTTGAGCTTTACACACAATTTGCCATACTACCCTTGAGAAACTTACTTGTTTAGCTCGTTGGGTAACCAAGGGCCAGCGCCCGAACTGTGTATAAAACAGACGCTCCTTCAATTAAACCATTTTTTGACCGAAAACTTTACTGATCCAATTCCAGGTTATCGAGCAACAAATGGTTAGGAGTAACACTAAATAATTCAGCGAATTTAAGAACTAGCTCCAATGAAGGCTTTCGTTTACCTGTTTCAAGTTCACTGATAAAAGCATCAGACCTAATCCCACTATTGTCGCCAGACGTTGCTGACTCATCTTGTGGCGGCGGCGTAGCGTACGCAGTTTTTCTCCAAATCTTTCCATAAATTTGCTCTTCAAAACAAGTAAAACAGCTGTATGTGTTGCTATCTGCTATATGCGACTGGTTGATCTTGGTGGCATACAAAGAGATTGCACTGTTGACGTTGGTACTGGAGCGAGATGCAGCATCCTGATTATTTACAAAAACTATTTACCAGACTTGACATTGCTGAAGCACTCTTGTACTTCACACAATGAAAGGAAGCTTCATGAGTACGTATGACTACAATAAAGTCATGTCCGATTATGAGCATGGTCGCATTACGGTGGAAATGGCAATGGGCCACAGTTTGCAACATATCGGCAAATTGTATGAAGCCCAAACTTCCACTAGCGTCAACATGCGCGCCGAGCAAGCTAAAGTAGACGCCCTTGAAAAGCGCGTCAATACAATGCAGGCAGCGATTGACCGCCGGACTGCGTTCATGGAGAAGGTGCTCGGTAGGAGTAAACAGAATCCTCCCAGCCAGCCCAACCCAAACCAGCCTTGAGCATTTAGGTAAGTCAACCCATAACCCCTGAAGGACGACTTCTTTCAGGGGTCTTTTATGATAAAGCTGAACCGGCAATTTCAGCAAGTTAGAGATGGGTGAGATGGGTTTGGTGGTTCACGTGCGATGGAGAACGTGATAAAGTCATCGTAAATTACCTTCTTTGAAGGCAGTAAGATTAATTCATTGGTCTCCTATTGGTATGCAAACCTTAACACCATCAGCCGCGTGTTGCTTGCACCATGTAGGTTGCCAAAGCGGGCATGGCCTGCCCGGCTTTGACTAAAAGTTCCGCTGCGACCGGCCGGTTTAATAAGCTTTGCAGCCAACGACCGGTGCGCAGGCGCGCATTAAACTCAGCATGCCACAACGTAGAATATTGGGTCTGCCAAGCTGCCAACGACAGCGTGCCGCGCAGATAATCGTGGGCAAACGGCGCGCACAGTTGCGCCGAACGCAGCGCCATCGCCATACCGTCGCCACACAAGGGTGGGATCATGGCGGCGGTATCGCCCACGCAGGCGATCCCGTCCCAGGGCGCGGGCGGGCGACCGGTATCGACGGGGGCGACAGCGACGGCAGTCTCAGCAAGCGCCCGTCCACCCGCCAACCGTTGGGCCAAGCCGGGATTGGCGGCTGCGGCTGTGGCGATCATCGATTCAACATTTTTGCCGGCCTGGGCAAAGGCATCGTACGCGGCAAGCAGGCAAACATTGATGCGCCCACCTTCGACTGCATTGACCCCAGCATAACCACCCGGAAACATAAATAGCTCCACCTGGGCTGGCATACTGATCTGATCATAATGGCACTTCACCCCCACCGCCTGTTTGCGTCGATCCAGGTCCCGCGGCTTAGGGGGTAATCCTGTCTGCGTGTGGCGACCACAGGCCGCAATCACGGCGCGTGTTTGCACACTCCTCTGCGCAGCACCATCACGCAGCTGCACGATAAACCCATCGCCTTCTGGCATGTAGCGCTTGACGGCCATATTTGTCCAAAGCTCTGCGCCATGCATTTGGGCCGCCGTTGCCAACGCACCGTCCATCGCATAGCGGCTCAATCCCCAAGCTTTGCCGGGTAAAGCGGCTTCAACGACGGCGCCATTCTGGGTTACCAGCCGAACATTTGTTACAGGGCAAGGATCAAGCGCTGCAACTGCTTCGTATAGCCCTAGCGCGTGCAAAGAGGCTTGGGCTTCGGGCGAGAGAAATTCGCCGCAGACCTTGTGGCGGGGAAAGGAATCGCGCTCGATCAGTAACACGTCCCAACCTTGTTGCGCCAGCGCGGCGGCGATGCCACTGCCGGCGAGTCCGGCGCCAATCACTACTACGTCGCGCATCAGGCTGGCTCCAGCAAGTTACCGTTGCGGGCGGCGACCGAAGTCGGGTGTTGTGTTGTTTGGGGTGGTAGATAGGTGAGCCGCACCATCTCGATCACGAGGCCGGGGCCAAAAGCCATTGCAACGCCACTCTGTGTTTTACCCTGGCGGTTGGTTTCGGCCAATGTGCGGCGCAGTTCGTCCAGCACAAAAAGGATCGTCGCTGAAGAAAGATTGCCATAACGGCGCAAGACGGTGCGACTTGCCGCGATCTGTGCCGGATCCAACCCAAAGACTTCCACCATCCGATCCAGAATGGCGGGTCCGCCCGGATGAATCGCCCAAAAGTCAACCGCCTCTTCTGCAAAAAGAGAACGCAGCGCGCCGGGCGCAACCTGGGCTAAATGTTTGGGGATTTGCGGGGAGAGCCGTAGGGTAAAACCGTGGTTGCCAATCTGCCAGACCATCTCATCAGTGGTGTCGGGCTTAACCTCGGTGTGAAAATTATCGAGCAGAAAGAAATTGTCTTGGTGGATTTGTGGCACCCCAACAACGGCCGCCGATGCGCCGTCGGCAAAAAGCGAGGCGGCGATCAAGTGCTCGCGGTCGGCGTTGGGCTGAATGTGGAGCGAGCACAGCTCCACACAAACAACTAACACACGTGCCTCTGGTTGGCCGCGCACAATTTGGTGGGCGGTGCGCAGACCATTAAAGGCCGCTGAGCAGCCCATAAAACCGATAATCGTGCGCCCGATGGTGAGAGGGAGACCCAATTGCCGGGCGATGGCCAGATCAATCCCCGGGGCAAAAAAACCTGTACAGGTGACAGCCACCAAGTGTGTGATCGAAGCGGTGGCATCTGCCAAAGATTGACCCGTCGTTTCCGCCAACACAGTCAGCGCCCGGGTGGCGGCGGCGACGCCGAGTGGCACCGATTCGCGCTGATAAATTGCCATACGGTCGGCTGTCGTTGGCATCGTTTGTAGCGGTTGGCCAGGCGAAAAACGTGCGGTCTGCGGCGGCTGCATATAATCCTCGATGCAGCTATAGCGGGTCTCGACGCCAGAATTCGCAAAGAGGGCGCGCAGCCAGCGGCCAAAAACCGGCTGGCCGGCGTAAGCCTGGGTCATCCATGCTACAACATCGGCCTGTTTTGCCTCATGCGCCGGGACGGCTGTTCCAATCGAAAGGATGCCTACTTGATGGTTATTTTGCACAATTCACCTATACAAGTTATTGGGATTCGAAAACTGCTTTAGCCTACCTTGGTTTTAACGAATCTGCTTCCTGTTAAAATAACACAAATATGGTTGCAATAATGTGAGGGATACACGATTTGCTAGAAGGGAATTCTCCTTTATAGATTTTATCGACGTTCTGGGCTATACCCACCAATCGGGCGCGACCGACAAAAACGCCCTGATCAACCGATCAGGGCGTTTTTGTCGCTAACTTATCGAGATCACCCTTAAAAGTGGCACCATCACGCTCGTGTAAAATAGGCCGTATTTGTGCCACTTTTAAGGGTGATCTCTACAAGGTGTCATGTTTCTCTGTTGCCCAGCAGCATTATTGGCTGCTGACGATCGGCAGGAAGAGATGAACGCTGAGCGTCGGTTCATCGGTTTCGTCCAGATTCGTCGGTTGCGTAACCCCAGTCGCTGGATCCGCATCGCTGTCTTTGCTATTGTCACCCACATCGGGCGTCGTCGACTGATAGCCAGCCGGCGTCGTGAATTTGACGCTGTAGACGCCCGGTGTTAGGTTTGCAAAGGTGTAGACCCCGCTGGGGCTAGTAAGCGTGCTGGTGATCAGCGCACCATTCTTGTCCAGCAGATCGACTTTTACACCAGCGACGCCCGGTTCATCGTCGTCCTGGATGCCGTCCTTGTCTTGATCTAACCAGACTTGGTTGCCCAAGCTAGCTGGTTGGTAGAAGCCAAAGTCGTAGCTGGCCAGCGTTGGCTCGGTGCTAGCCGGATCTTGCGCACGCGTGTCAGTTTGGCCTTGGACAGGCTGGGCCACCACGCCCGCCGGATTATCCGCATCCAGCTTGTCATCACCAGCCGCTGCAAACATTTGACAAATAGGGTAAGGTCGATAAATATGGTAAGGTTATTGGCAATGGATAAACAAAAAAAGGCAGACAAAGGGGGATACGGTGAATCAAGTCTATTCTGGGCTAGATGCGGATAGCGTTGCTGACGCGCTGTCTTTGGCGCGCCGTGTCGGGCGTCACCTTTTGTACAATGGCTTAATTTTTGATTTTGGGGCTTGGGCCTATGCCTGGATGACCGACAACCCGATCTGGCAAGCAAACTGTGCACGCTTGCTCGAGGGAAATTCATCGATGGCGACTTTTCAGGTGTTAGATCTGGGCGCAGGTCCCGGTAATTCGGCATTGGCGATGGGTGAAAGCGTCCCAGCCGCGCGTTTTATCGCTTTTGACCTGGCTCAGCAAATGGTGGAAAAGGCGTCTGCCAACCGTATACAGGCGGGCTGGGCGCTGGATCGGTTGGCGCCGGTGCGCGGTGATGCTCTCCACCTGCCGCTGGCCGATGACAGTGTAGATGTGGTGACAGGTCACAGTTTTCTCTATTTATTGCCCAATTATAAAGGTGTGTTGCAGGAAGCCTACCGTGTGTTGCGGCCAGGTGGCTCACTCGCCTTTCTCGAACCCCACGTTGGGCCGGTGGA
>JBBRVA010000413.1:0-7241 GCA_038247295.1 Caldilineales bacterium
AGTGGTGGCACAGAGTTGGGCGTGGCCCTGGAACAGGCGATCAACCTGCCGCGCACAGAAGGGGATTATGCGCGCCATCTGCTGATCCTTACCGATGCGGCGGTTACCGACGCCGCCCGCATCTTGCGGCTGGCCGATGAAGAACGGACGCACGCCCACGCGCGCCGGATTAGCGTGCTCTGTATCGACGCTGCGCCCAACTCCTTTCTCGCCTTGGAATTGGCCGAGCGGGGCGGTGGTGTGGCTCGTTTTCTCACCAGCGAGCCCGATCAGGAAGATATTACCACAGCCCTGGACGAAGTGTTGGCCGACTGGGCGGAACCTGTCTTTACTGGCCTGCGCTTAGGTGTCAATCGTCCCCAAGTGGAAACAAGCGGTCGTCAAACTCTCCCCAGCCAACAATCCGACTGGTGCAACATTGATCTGGGTGATCTGCCCAGTGGCCGCACCTTATGGGTGGTTGGTCGCACACCGTTGGGCGGGGCGGACCAGTTGGCCTTCCGGCTCCAAACGGCGCCCAATGGGCACGCGGGTGCTGAACTTGCGGCCATTACTGTCGATTTATCGGCTGCTCCCACCCTCCCAGGGTTGAAATCGCTTTTCGGGGCGCGGCGGGTGAATGGTTTGGAATATCTGATCAACGCTGGGTATAGCGGCCAACAACTGGCCGAACAACTGACGCGCCTGGGTTACGCGGGCGACGCTATGCTGGCTGGGCAATTGAACCAGCCAGCCAAGATTTATGCGGAAAATGTGCGTGCCGAAGCGACCGGCATCGTGCGCGAGCTTTTGGTCAAAGAAGCGTTGGCCTATCAACTTGTCTCCTCGGAAACTGCCTTTGTCGCCGTGCGCAAAGAAGCCGGCGAACGTGTGGCGGGTACAGTCGCTGTCGCCAATGCGTTGCCCGCCGGTTGGTCAGGTGAATTTGTGCGCGCCGGTGCACCAAAGATGGCGATGCGGGCGATGGCGCCGCAAAGCCTACCCATGCCCGCATCCGGCATGATGGGCTCGATCATGAATATGGTAGGTGGAGCAAAACAGGGCATCGCGAGCCGCGCCGTAAGCCAAGCCAGTAACTATGCTCCAGCCGCACCATCAGGGTCAAGCGGCGGTCATGCAGTCGTCTTTCAAGGCGAAATTCGATCCGCTGCAACTGGGACTGTTTTGTTCGATTCAACCCAGGCCAAGGATCCACTGCCCGAGGAAGCTACGATCACCGGTATCCGTGCGCGGTGGCTCGACGCCACAGCCGAGCAGGCAGTAAATGATCGTTCGATTGTGCTGTTACTCTTTGTGGGCGATCCGGCCGCACCGCGGGCCAAAATTCGCCTGGTCGATTTGTTGCGCCAGGGTGTGCGCCCCGTGAATTTGCTGCGTCTGGCCGGCCAACCCGTGCGCATTCTCCTCGATGACCCAAATGCCGTGCTGGCGGAAAGTTCGCTACAACTTGAAGTAACAATCGAATGGGGTTGAAAGCGGAGAGGGGGGGCAGGTAGATAGGTAAATAGGTACACAAGTAGATAGGTACACAAGTATACAAGTAAATAGGTCGACATCATCTGTTTACTTGTGTATCTGGTTACTTGCCCTCCTCCTTTCTCTAATTCCACAATATTTTTGCGCTGCTTTGCCTACTCCAGGGCAACGTTTGCACCACGCTGCCTGGCCGGTTGCGCACTGCGGGCTCTGATCCCAGATCGCGCCGCGTCTGCGGCGTCATCGGTCGCTGTCTGAGGTTTGGAACCCGATACCGGCTATGCTACAATTGGCGAATCGTGTATACATTTCTTGAACTTCTTCAGTCACCGGTTGGGCCACCCTTTGTACTGTTGCTGGGCGCAATCGTGCAATGGTTTTCTGGACGATTGGCGCGCCGTCAACGGCATGGGCGCTATTGGCTTACGGCGCTAGCGCTCCTCTTTGTCGTCTTCGCCGGCGGTTTACTGGTAAATTTACGCACGCAGCCGGTGGTTCCAGTCTACAGTCACCTCTGGCAGCCACTGCTCTACAGTGGCGCCAACCTCTACTGGGTGGGTGATGGCTGGAATTGGTACATCTCCTGCTTGATCTGGGTGCTGGGCGGCGTCGGTATTTTACTGGCTCTAAATGGTGGCGAAACAGGCCGCAACGATCGTATCCATACAACACTAGCTGTCAACCTGGCGACAATTGCGGCCGCGCTGTTGTTTGTCGGCAGTGGCAATCTGCTGACCGCCGTGCTCACCTGGGTTGTGATGGATATCTTTGGCCTGGTGCGTAGTGCTTCGCGCAGTGAAGCGCCTGTTCAGACCCAAACCGATAGTGCTGGCCCAGAAGATAACTATGCCCGCGGCCTAAGCCTGGTCGGCGCCATGCTTTTGCTGATTGGTCTACTACCCGCTGGACCCACGGGACCTGGTCAGGAATTTGCCGGTGGTAAACTGCCTTATGAGACGATTTATCTGATGGCGTTGGCCTCGGCGATCCGGGCTGGTATCTATCCCTTCCATCTGTGGCTTTTGCCCAATAAAAATGAGCGGGTGCATGTCGCCGACCGGCTGCTCGATCATCTTGTGCCTTCTTTATCGGGTTTATGGCTCTTGGGTTGGACCTTTGGCCTAAGCCGGGATGATCTCTTTTTGCAAGTGGTGGCGACATCTGGCCTACTGATCGCCTTATTAGGGGGCGCCATTGCTGCCTGGACGGCAAGAAACCAGGCGGATCATTCTACCTTGGTGTTGGTTACTTCCGCTTGCCTGGCCGCGCTGACCGGTGTATTGGCCTATAATAACGGCCCCAGCGCTATGATCTGGCCGACGGCTGCCTTTGCTTTGGGCGGCGGCTTGTGGCTGGTAGGCGAACAAGTGTGGCAAAGTTGGGGCTGGCAGATTCCGGTGAGTGTTGGTGCATTAACGTTGGCTGGTGTTCCCTTTACACCTGGTTTTTTAACCCAACCCGCGCTCGCTCGGCTCTTAACCGGGGATTTTAGCCCGGCTATGTTAGAATTTACTACTTGGCTCTTTGGGTCGCCTATCTTTTCGGCTACCCTAATCATCGTCCTCTTGTTTGGCTGTTATCTGGTCGCGCAAAGTTTGCAAATTGCCGCCTTGCTGCGCAGTTGGGAAGATGTTGAACGTCAAGAGATGCCACCACTTCTGTTTGGCGCCATGTCTCGTCTGCTGGTTGCTAGCTTGGCGCTTGGTTTGCCGTTGGCTGTCGCTGGTTTCTTGCCGCTAACGGTGGCGGCCCTGGCTAACTTGCCAGACGCGATTCCACCTGGTCTGGGTAATCCACCTAGCGTGGTGGCAGATTTTCCCGTCTGGGTTACCCTGTCGCTACCCCTGTTGGCGGGTATCGGCCTGGTGTGGCTGCGACCAAAGATCTGGATTTTTGTTGGCAACTGGCCGGATCGGCTCAATGGGTTCGTACGCTTGGATTGGCTCTTCTCCTTTGGCTGGTGGTTGGCCGATCGCACCAGTGAAATTTGGTGGAATACCCTGCGTGTGGTCGAAGGCGCCGGCTACATGGGCTGGCTGATGGTCGTTCTGTTGATGGGATATTTGTTGACGCAGTAAACAGGCATCAGTCCAGTCATCAGCTATCAGTGGTTGATATGCTGCGGATGACTAAAAGACTGTAAACTTATCTGAATGATATTAACTGCTCACTGGTTTGATTCATGGAAGCCTTACTTGCCGCTTGGTTTGATAAACTAAATTTCTTCGCAACTGGGATGGGGTTGCTAACGACGGGCGCGGTTGCCACGTCGATTATTCTATTTTGGCGCTGGCGTCTCACCCTCGTTAGTCTCTTTGTGGTGCAGATTGGGGTTGCCGTCTTGGTGGTGCGCATGCATGGTGTGCCCATCGCTTGGGCTGCCACTCAGTTATTAGTGATGGCTGTTTGTCTACCTATGTTGGCGCTTTCGACGCAACAGGTAAAGGCAACAATGGCCGCGCGCCGCCCTGGCTCCTGGGTGTTACGTGGGTTGACCGTCATCCTGTTGCTAGTCAGTTGGCGTGTCTTTGATCTGGCATTACCCTTGCCAGTGATTGCACCCCAGATTGTGCAACTTTTTGTCTGGCTAGGATTATGCACCTTGATCATCCTTAGCTTGAGTGACACCCCATTTTTTACGGGGGTTGCACTATTGCTTTGGTGTATACCCGTCCAGGCCGTGGTGGAAATTTTACTGCCGGGGCTGCGTCTGCATCTCTTGATTGCGATTGGCGAAATTTTGGTAACCCTAGCGTGTAGTTATCTGATCTTGACGGCACAAACGCCGGTGATCGCAGCAGAGGCAGTTGTTACTGATCTTACCTTCGCCCCGCCACCGGTCCCGCTCGTTGGTTTGAATGGCAGCACAAAGGGAGAAGCACCCGGCGCATTACCCACCGGATCTACCACCGGCGGACAAACCACAAAGAAAACCCTGCCTACAGAAAAGAATCCTGATGCACCTTTTGCGATCGGTAGATCACGATGACGATCGGCGAATCGACTAACTGGGGATTACCCATCGTCTTGATCGTCACTTTGTTGGCAATCGCCGCCATCACCTATATCTTTCGGCGCTGGGAACAAACCGTTGCCCCGCTAGCCGCCCTGATCATTGGCAGTTTGGCGCTCTGGCTGTGGAATTTGGATCTGAGCATTCCTGTCCAACGTTTCTTATGGGTCGGCCCAGTAGTGGATGTAAGCGGACTATTGGATCGCTTTGGTTTTAGCTGGCAAGTGCAATCGGCCACCTTGCCGATCCTGGTGGGTGGCTTCCTGATCGTGGCGGGCGGTTTTTTACTGGCCCTTGTTACCAGCCAGGGCCATAGCTTTGTGCCACTAACCCTGATCATGCTGGTTGGCTACACCTTGATTACCTTGGTGACAACTGGACCTTTGCTGCCACCTTTGCTTGTGCCCTTGGCGCTAATTGTCCTTAGTAGTTTGGGTGTTTTTGTGCTTCAGGCGGGGCAGCTAACCCATCCGGCTGGACCGTTGCGTACATTAGTGCCGCCCGTTTTGGCTTTCCCGCTGTTTCTGTTCGCCGCTTGGTATATCGAGCAGATGCCGCTGAACCCGCAAGACAGTACGATGCCGGAGACAGCTGGTTGGTTGTTAGGCTTTGGTCTGTTACTGCTGTTAGCCCCCGTGCCTTTCAGTGCCCAGCCGGCCACTGCCCAATCATCGCCGCCGCTGGCCGCCGCGGTCGTCACCTTGCTTTATCAATTAGCCTTGCTGCATCTCTACTTTCGCATTGTCAGCACCTATCCCTTTGTGGCGCAGCAACCGGCCTTGATCGACTGGCTTACCTATGCCGGGCTGGCGACAACGATTTGGGGTGGTATAGCAGCGGCAGGTGCGCTGCATCCAGGGCGTTTGTGGGGCTATTCGGCGCTACACGATTGGGGGCTGATTATCATGATTTTGGCGACGCCAATCGAACGGAGTTGGCCGCTGGCACTCTTCCTCTTTGGCTTGCGCGCCGTCAGCATGTTAACCGCTGCTGCTGGGTTGACTACCCTGGTGCAACATGTTGGGGGCTACCGCACGGAGCGCTGGCAGGGCGCCGGCAATCGGCTACCTTGGAATAGCGCCGCCTTTTTGCTCGGTGGTTTGGGGTTGGTTGGCTTCCCTTTAAGCGCTGGCTTTACAGGCCACTGGGCTGCTTTACAAATCTTTGCCGAGACAGATTGGCAGCAAGCTGCGATTGTGTTGCTCAGTTCGGGGGGCGCTATCTTCGGCTACATTCGGACCGCGCGCATCCTCTTCGGCCCGCTCTCCTATCCAATGCTGCGCCGTGAACAAGCCATCAGCGCTGGGTTTGCCGTCGTGGCTCTGCTAATCTCCGTTAGCCTGGCCGTATCCCCGCAGTTAATGAATGGACCGATCAACCGCGTCTTGGCTGCGTTCGGCGGCTGATCGATTTACTGTTTGCGATTGATCAAAACACGTTACGCACTCGCTCGACCGTACGGTCGAGCGAGTGCATAACGTGTTTTATTCGTATCGATTGACCAGGGGATGATTTAGTTGTATAGTAGGGCCAGGCGGTTCATCCCCCTCCGTCGTCCATTATCTACTTACAAATTACAGCGGAAAGGGAATCATTGTGTCACGCTTCAACGGTCTTCACATGAATTTAGGCAACCTGGCGCGCCTCTCCAACGCGCAAAGCCGCTCGATCAGCCCGGAAAACTTTACTGGCGAAAAAGGACGCGGCGGCATGGCCACCGATGGTACTGGCGCTAGTTGCGCGCGTGATCTGGGCCAGGGTTGGAAGCTCTCACCCTCAATTGTGATCCATGCTGGCGAAACTTTTGAACTGGCCAATATTGAAGGTTCTGGCGCCATTCAGCAGATCTGGATGACGCCCACTGGCAATTGGCGCTACAGCATCTTGCGCATCTACTGGGATGATCAAGAGCAGCCATCGGTGGAGTGTCCGGTAGGCGATTTTTTTGCCGCGGGTTGTGGCAAATATGCACCACTCTCGTCACTGGCCGTTTGTGTCAACCCCGGCAGCGCCTTTAACTGCTACTGGGAGATGCCTTTTCGCAAACGCTGCCGCGTCACAATGACCAACATCGCCGACGAAGATATGCGTCTCTACTACCAGATCAATTACACCCTCACCGATGTGCCGGAAGAGGTGGCCTACTTTCACGCTCAATTTCGCCGTTCCAATCCGCTGCCCTACAAGGATGTTTACACCATTCTGGATGGCGTGCAGGGACAAGGGCACTATGTGGGTGTCTACATGGCCTGGGGGGTCAATAATACCGGCTGGTGGGGCGAGGGTGAGATCAAGTTTTACCTGGACGGTGACGCGGAATGGCCGACGATCTGCGGCACGGGTACAGAGGATTATTTCTGCGGCTCGTACAACTTCGAGAACAAAGAGACAAAACAGTACGAGGAATTCACCACCCCGTATGCTGGTCTGCATCAGGTAATCCGGCCGGATGGCGTCTATCGATCGCAGACGCGCTTTGGCATGTACCGCTGGCACATCACCGACCCGATCCGCTTTCAGGACGATCTGCGCGTGACGATCCAGGCGTTGGGTTGGCGCAGTGGCGGGCGCTATCTGCCCCTGCAAGATGATATTGCTTCGGTGGCCTATTGGTACCAAACCTTGCCGACTGCCCCGTTCCCAGCCTTGCCAGCTCGGGATTATTTGGAAGTGATCTAGCGCGTTATCAATGCCAATCGTCGTGGGGGGGGGAAGCCCACCGGGGAATATGGCTGCAAGCAGTCGCCTCAGA
>JBBRVA010000414.1:0-7217 GCA_038247295.1 Caldilineales bacterium
CTCTTCTTTTGTCGATTAAGTCGGCACGAACAAACAGATGGCACTTTTGTTTGGGTGCAGTATACCAGTGAATGAGGAGAATCAAAACGGGGAATTAAATAAGCCTGGGAACGCCGCCATCCCTGGCGGCTTCCAGTAGGACTTGCCGCCAGGGATGGCGGCGTTCCCAGGCGTGAAACACGCAAGAAACGGGTGAAATGATATCCGTGGATTTGATATCCTACTCAAGAACCACGTCGCTTTTTCTCATTGAGGTATTTGGCAGAGGCCTGTGCGGCAAAATAGCGCTCGTAAAAGGCCTTGAGTTCTTCTAATTGATAGGTCCAAATCGCGATGTGTTCAATTTTCATGCTTACTCTACTCCAGATGAGTGGGAAGGTCGGCAACAACCGCATACCGTTCATCGCGGACCGGCTTTCCCCACAGCGTTGCTTGGTCGCTCAGGTTGTAGACAACGACGTCGCGCAACGAGGCCGGTAGCGCCTCGACAATCTGTTGCGCATGCAAACCGCCGCCCGTATGCCAATAACCTTCGATCAACACAAGTCGTCCGCCCGGTATTAGCAGATCAGTCCAACGCTGGAGTATGTTGAAAGCCCCCTCAGGTGGCAATGAAAGGCCTCTGCGCTTCGCGCGCAAACCGGATCGCCGCCAGCGCGCCCGCCATACTTTGGTAGGGACTGTGCGGCGCGCACCAGAGCGCATCGAACACACGCAACGCTTCTGGTGGCGGCGCGGCAAGTGCTAAGGTGGGCAGCCACTGTACATCCACAACCCAGCCGAGCGCATCCGCCGCCTGCCCAAGCGCCGCATTGGTGGCGATATGGGCGTGGGCAGATCGATTGAAATCACCAATGATGCCGATTTTTAGGGCGCGCGGCATAACTTCTCCTTGATCAGAAAAAGGTCAGCAACAATTCCCCCACCCACTCAACATCCCAAAGACAGCGTATCGTGCGGAGGAACTGTTGCCTGACGACCAGTTATCAATGATAGCCAAAGACCCCACAAAAGACGACAAAATCGTAGCTTAACCACATTGAAATAAGCGTGACCACAAGCTGCCATTATACTGCAAAGTTGCGGTTAATTAAAATTTTTGGAACATGGGTTCTATGTCCAGCAAGCCTTATCCTTACTTTAGTGCGTGTTTTGCCTTGCCTTCGCCACTTACAATCGGCAGTTGCCTTGGCTATACTAAATGTATCTGTAACGCTTTTATCGCAACCCTGTACGTAATGATGGTGGTCTGGCTGGTTGAGAACCAGCAGGCGTCAAAAAGGAGGTTAGCAATGGTATATAGTCGAACATTTTTCCGGGACCGCATCGTCCTCAACAATGACTTCAAAAGCCGGATCAAGCTCGAGACAGCTCCGCTGGGAACGACGCTGCTGCTGGCAGCACGCGAATTTAGCGTCGAGGGGACATTTGTCTTGGAAGGTCGGGATTTGGTGCTGCTGGCCGACAGCTTCGACAGTTCGCACGGCGTAATCCAGGTGAAAGCGCCCGACAATGGCTCGCCGGGCCCTAAAGTGACCGTCGTCTGCCGCCAACTTGCCGGTGTTAATATCACCGCAGCGGGTGGCATGGGTGTCGAAGGCGGCGTTGGGGCAACAGGCGCCGAAGGCAAACCTGGCCGACCGGCGCCGCTGCCCCACAAACCGGGCGGACGCGGTGGACGCGGTGGTAAGGGTGGCCGCGGTGGCCGTGGCGGCGTTGGTGGCACTGGTGGACAGATTAAGCTTGTCTATATGGAAGATAAAGTGCCGGGTGGATTTAATGCAGCTACCTTGCAAGTACCCGGTGGACCCGGTGGACCCGGAGGTCCCGGTGGCCCTGGTGGACCGGGCGGCGAAGGTGGCCCCGGTGATCCAGATGGTCCGCAGGGCGCCGAAGGTCCGCAAGGCGGTCCAGGGTCAAAGGGATTAACAGGCGCGCCCGGCAGTGTACAAGCGGCTCAGGTAACAGAGGCGGAGTATTGGCAAGCGTTGCTGCCGCTGGCCGATCAATGGGCTGCCTATCGGCTGCGGATGGGCGAATATTACTTCCGGGCGTACAATCCCAGTGGCGCCCCAACGGCGGACTATCTTGAATTGGCCCTGGCTGAATTCAACGCTGTGCTCGAACTGGATCCGGCCAACGGGCAAGCCGCCATCTACAAAAATCAACTGCTCAATAATCAGAACGTGTTGGGGCTCGCCCGCGATATCGACATTATTCCCGACTTTGAATATTACGAGCAGGTGCTCACCCAGTATGGTCCACTGGTGCTCAATCTGTTTGGATCAGCCACAAACTTGTTGATCGGCAACTTGACCCTGGATCAGATGCGCCAGACGCTTACGCGGCAAATTGCCCATATCGAGGGCCTGCTGCTTGCCTTGGAGGCGGAGCGCGCCGCGGCCGAACGGAACAAACTGGCCGCAGACGCCGAACAACAAATGGCGATCAATCGCCTGCGCGCCAATGAAGATCAGATCCGGACACGGCGCGAGGAACTAGAGAACAGACGGCTCGATTGGGGTGGCGTCTTGACCTTTGGCGTGTTTGCGATTGGCACCGGCATCCTCGCCTTGGCAACGGGCGGTGTTGGTGCAGCCTCGCTCCTCACCTATCTGCCCGATGTGATGGGGCTGGCGGGCGTCGACTTTGGACCTGTTCCTGGCAAGGATCAAGCAGAAATC
Source organism: Caldilineales bacterium (assembly GCA_038247295.1). Taxonomy (GTDB): domain Bacteria; phylum Chloroflexota; class Anaerolineae; order Caldilineales; family Caldilineaceae; genus JAPLGZ01. Next base: position 2,685 of record JBBRVA010000414.1, read on the forward strand.
CTTGGCAAAGCGCGCGGGCTAAAAGAGTATGAGGCGGCCAAGAACAATCTGCCGGGCAGCATCATGCCGCTGGCGCTCAGCTTTGCCAAGATGATCAAAGACTTAAACGAAGCGCAGGGTGATGCTGAAATAATCAAGCTGCTCAAGGAGACAGTAGAATTGACCCATGCCCGCCTTCTCGCCCGCCTGCGCAACGAACAGGCCGATTTCACCCTGCAAGCGGCCACAGCCCGGCTAACGCAAGCGAAGCTCGACCTTGAACTGGCCCGCAGCCAGTTAGGCGGGCTGGTCAATGACATAACATTCTTGGAACAGGTCGCGCTGACACTGATCCGCAATGCCCAGGGTTATATGGATGTGCTGATCAAGTACGCCTTTTTTGCGGCGCGTGCGCTGGAAATCTATACCCTGGCAGACTTATCCAACGAAATCCGCTCGGACTACGGCTACATCCATCCCGACATCGAACAGGATTACCAAGACCGCCTGTTGCCGCTGGCCCAAATCATCGGCGCCTATCAAACGTCATGGAGCCGCTTTGTCGATATCGTCAATTACCGCAACAGCTTTGACAACTATTTCGGCAGCAGCAACAAGGTCAACGACAAAGTCTTCCTGTCCTTCACCGACCCGCTCTTGCTAGCCCAGTTTCGCCAGTCACCCAACCTGTTGGTAACAGTCGATCTTCAGGATTTGCCGCCAACGCGGTTCGAAGCAAAAGTTATTTATGTCTTGCTCTCCCTCACCGGCGCCACCGCCAATGTGCCAGCGATCAGTTGTCTGGTAGAGCATGCGGGGCGCTTTACAACCCAGAAACGTGATGGTTCTACGGCTAGCCTACTGCTGCGGCCACGCCTGACCGTCGTGCAGACAGCGAAAACTGGCATCACCTACACCGGCGTCAGAATCGGCAACAGTCCACGCGACCTTAGCTTTTGGGGACGGGGAGTTGCCACAACCTGGACCGTCTCCATCGAGCCGGACGAGATGACCAGACGCCAGATTGATCTGGCCGGCCTGTCTGCCATCGAAATTGAGATCGGGTACGAGGCGTTTTTGTAGCACGGATAAGAGAGTGAGTCAGTAGGACAGTGGGCGCTGTCCTACTGGCTTACTGGCCCACTCTCCTACTGCCCACGATGTCCATTACAACCAGCAACAACGATCAGGACAGCAGTTCTACGCCCAGAAAGGTTGTCGCCGTCCGCTCAAAAAAGCCTGGATAATCGCGAACGCCGGATGTTTAAGCGCATGCGCGGCATCGATCACGCGCTGATGGTCATACTCCACTTTACGCAACTGGATCTGATAGCCGCTGGCATCAGCCTCTAACAAAACATAGCTGGCGCGCAGGTCTGGCAGAACTTGCAGACTGATGCTGCCCAAGTTAATGATACGCACCCCATTGACCGTGCGATCCAGCGCCCAATGTGTGTGACCAACAAAGATGAGATCCGCTTCAGCGCCTTCGATAGCCGCGGCGATTTCCGCATCGCTCATTACGGGGCGGATACCTGGCCCGTCGTCTTGGCCGGGCGCAGCATGCACACAGAGCACACGCGTGCCATCTGGCAGTTGCGCATTTTCACTTTACCCTCCATTTTTATCCCTTTGCAAACGCGCCGTCTGCTCCTTCATCAAATCGGATCCGCGTCGGACAAAATCCAACACGACCGCCAATTCTTGATCATTATAACGCTCGACAATGTCGCTGATCGTCGCCAGCGCCAGCGGACCAAAGACGCGGCCAACCTCTTCGCCATAAACTGGGTTCTCAATTGGTTCAATGATCACGCGCCTTCGATCTTGCGCATCATGGCCGCGCCGCACCAGGCCCGCTTTTTCCAGCCGGTCGATCACGCCCGTGATGGCGCCGGTCGTCAACCCAGTCAACTCGGCAAGGTCACCCGCTGTGATTGGCCCGGTTTCGCGCAGCACCCCCACACATTTTAGATCGGTGGGATTTAACGTTGTAAGCTGTGTTCATCTGGGTACAAAATTACTTATGTCACTTGTAGCAAGAGTTTGACGCAGTTGCTCTGTCGCCGGCCAATCAATCGCATAGTGCGCAGGCAAACGCACCAAGCGCTCGCTTTCACCCTGATAGCGCACCACGACGCCATAATCACGGGCGGCCCCTTCGATGGAGACATAACCATTAACCACGTCGTCGAGCACCCGTTCTGGATCACGTGTGCGCGGATCGCCATAGCCACCACCGCCGGGCGGGTTGAGATGGACCCGAGTCGCTGGATCGAACCAGATCACGGTTTTCGGCTTTAGCGGCTGATCAGCGTCCATAAAAAATTCGCTGCTTGCCCCTGGTTGGCCACCTTCCAACCCTTGCGCCGCAAAGAGGGTGCGGTCGATCATCGCCGAGATGCTCCACGGCCCTTGCCCACGATAGCCGATCTCGGTGGCCTGGCCCAACCCGCCGCGCTGCTGGCCAGCGCCGCCCGAATCCGTGCGCAGTTGGCGCTGGTGTTGCACAAGCGGGGCTAGCGTCTCGATCACCTCGGCTGGCACACCCGCCACGCCGCTGGGGAAACCAGTCGTATTCAGCCCATCTTTGCTGGCGCGCGCGCCCATCCCGCCCACCTGGAAGACGGTAGTCATGAAGGGGTTACCAGAATTGGGGCCAGAATCTGGCCATGTTCCGCGCCAGACGCTCAACCAAATTGGATCAGCACTGCCGGCCATCAAGCGGCCGGGCAAGGCGGGGGCCAGTGCGCCAAAGATCGCGCCCGGCAAAAAGTGGCCGACCAGATGGCGTGAGGCCACCGCGGCCGGTTCGACACAGTTGAGGATCGATCCGCGCGGTGCGCTGACATGCACCGGCCGGAAAGCACCTTCATTGTGCGGCACCTCTGGGCTGACGGCCGCCTTCATTGCAAACGAAGCGTAGCCGTGGGTGTAATTCAAGACGACGTTGATGCCGCGCCGGCTTTGCGGCGACGAGCCGGCAAAGTCAATGTAAATATCTTCGTCTTCAATCGTCACCGCGACCCGAATGCGGATTGGTTCCTCGAAGCCGTCGCTCCAGACTTCGTTTTCGTAGCGGCCTTTGGGCAGTTTACGGATTGCATCACGCATCGCTCGCTCGGAGCGCGCAATGATCTCATCAGCCAGCGGATCAATGCTTTCCAGCCCAAATTCGTCCATCATCTGCAACAGGCTGCGCCCACCAACGGCGTTGCACGACGCCTGCGCATAGAGGTCACCCACCGTCTCATCTGGTGTACGCACGTTGGCGCGGATAATCTTGAGCAACTCGTGATTGGGCTCGCCACGGTCAAAGAGTTTGGTGACCGGCACACGCAGCCCTTCCTCATAAACTTCGTGCGCCTCGGCGGAGAGGATATGGCCACCAACATCGGCGGCGTGACAGCAATTGGCAAAATAGCCGACTATCGTCTCGCCCTTAAAAACTGGCGTCAGCACCGTAAAATCGTTGATCTGCCCTGCCGTCAGCCAGGGATCATTGGTGATCACCACATCGCCGGGGCGCAGCGTGGCGGGTGGGTAAACCTTTAGCAGATGCCGCACACCGGTCGCCATCGGGTTGATGTGGCCGGGCGTGCCAGTCAGAGATTGAGCGATCATCTGCCCGCGCGTGTCAAAGACGCCACAGGCCAAATCTTGCGACTCGCGCACGATAGTGCTAAAAGCTGTGCGCATCAGCGCGACCTGCTGCTCGTTGGCGACAGAGAGCAAACGATTCCAGAGCACTTCCAGGATGATGGGGTCAAACATTGAGTTTTAGTTCCTTTTTTGAAAAACCTATGCTAAACTTTCAAGCATCGGTGGCGTGGTCGGAAAGGAGTGACGCAAATGGCAATCACACTAGTACCAACAACAGAACAACCCACCAATCCAGTGGTAGAAACGCCAAACACAAGTGGACAGCACCAAAGTACACCCCGCTACGCGCCGCGTTGGGATGCGCCTGATCATGGCCGCTATGTTTCCAAAGCAGAGTACTGGGCAAGCTGGTACGAGTGCGAACCTAGTTATGAATGGAACAACGGCTACCTAGAGGCGAAACCGATGCCCAATCCGGTTCAAGTGCGTTTATACCAATGGTTTTTGGACATTTTACGCCAATATGTCAACACCTACCAGAACATCGACCTGATGGTGCATGAAGTTGGCTTTAGCATGGTTGTACCTAATCCTGACAAACCGGGCGCACACAAAGAAGTGATTCGCAAGCCTGATATTGCCGCGCTACGTCATGATAACCCCATCCGCTGGCAAGAGCATGAGCGGTCCTATCACGGTCTTTGTGATCTATGCATCGAGTTGCTTTCGGACTCATCGACAGAAGAAATTGTGTGCGACACCGAGTTTAAGAAAAATGAGTATGCGTTTGCTGGTGTCCAAGAGTACTATATCCTCGACCCAAGCAACCAGCATATGCACTTTTATCAACGCACGCCAACGGGCATCTATACAGAAATCGAACCCGATGCGCAAGGCGTTATCCGGTCACAAGTATTGCCCGGCTTCCAGTTTCGGCTCAGTGATCTAAAA
>JBBRVA010000415.1:0-7213 GCA_038247295.1 Caldilineales bacterium
TAAATCCGTTGTAGTAATCGAGTCTAAATCGTTACACAACCGGTTTAGATAGAAACGGATGGTCGATTGTAGCAAGAAGAAATCCGTTCCTATCTAAATCCGTTGTAGTAATCGAGTCTAAATCGTTACACAACCGGTTTAGATAGAAACGGATGGTCGATTGTAGCAAGAAGAAATCCGTTCCTATCTAAATCCGTTGTAGTAATCGAGTCTAAATCGTTACACAACCGGCGCATCCTGATACAAATAGCAGGCCACGGCGCGGCGTTGATCGGTCTGGAAAAGCGGTGGAACTTTCTCGCGACAAATCGGCATGACATGCGGGCAACGGTCGGCAAAGCGACAGCCGAGGTTCGGTTCAGCGCCATTGCTGCTTTTACGCAGTTGCAGATCGCGTTGACCCCACTGCAATTTGGGGTTGGGTAGCGGAATTGAATCGATGAGCAATTGGGTGTAAGGGTGCTGCGGATCCTTAATCACCAGATCAACATCGCCGCTTTCCACGACTGCGCCTTGGTACATCATCAAAATATTTTCGCTCAACTGATAGGCGGTGGTCAGATCATGCGTAATGTAGATCAGCGAGATGCCAAACTGCTTGTGGACATTGAGCAAGCTTTCCAAAATGGTCGCGCGCAGCGACGCATCCACCATCGACACCGGCTCATCGGCGACGATGATGCGCGGTTGGAGCAGCAAGGCGCGCGCGACCATAATCCGCTGGCGCTGGCCGCCACTCAACTGGTGCGGATAACGCCCCAATGTCTCTTCCGGGCGCAGACCAACGGCGCGCAACGCGTCCTCGATCCGGGTTTGGCGCTCGGCTTGCGATGCCTGCGGATAGAATTTTTTGATCGGCGTGGTGAGGACGTTGTCGACATTGTAAAAGGGGTTGTAGACCTCGAATGGGTCTTGGAAAACGGCCTGCACTTCGCGCCGGTAGCTCTTCCACGCTTTGCCGTTCAGTTTGCTCAATTCTTGGCCCTTATAGCGGATCTGCCCACTGCTGGGCTGGGTGATACCCAACAAAATACGTGCCAGCGTCGTCTTGCCGCTGCCGCTCTCACCCGCAATCGCTGTGATCGAAGGGCGATCATCGGCGATGGTCAGTGTAGCAGATTGGAGGGCGACCGTGCGCTTTTTGCTAAAGAGGCCGCCGCCAAAGGTTTTGCCGACATTGTGCGCTTCCAACAGTGCGGTCATACAATTTCCTTCTGCACAAGCAAGTTAGGCGTTTAAAAGAACGCTCTTAAATTCACCGCGTACAATACAACTGATATCAACGATCACCGTTAAATCTTCGTAGAGTTGCAAGTGCTGCGGGTCGATGTCCACTTTCACCATCACTTCATCATGGTGCGTTTGGTCGTAAAATTCGTTGATCTCAATAAAAATCGATTCGTCGTCGGCCATTTTGATCACCTCATCGAAAGCCAGGCAATTATATTTTGGGTCCATATTCACTGGTGCATAAAGAACACGTTTTAACGCACCATGGCTATGATAGATTTCGGCGGCGCTGGCGAGAATGCGCCGAAAGGCTTCGATATTTTTGCGCGGCACGCGGTGCAAATAGATTGATGTGTACATGAAAGTCTCAGCGATTGTAAATCTACAAATGATTCATCAACAACTATTCGTAAAGGTGACAAGAGACCCAGCGCCCTGGCCGAATTTCTTGGAGTACGGGAACTTTGGTTGAACAATGGCTCATGGCTTTGGGGCAGCGCGGGTGGAATGCACACCCGGTTGGCGGATTCAAGAGCGAGGGCGTAATGCCGGGAATACCCTTAAAGACGCCCTTGCCTTCCAACGAAGGCAGGCTGGCAATTAGCAATTGGGTGTAGGGGTGCAACGGTTCTTCAAACATATCATTGACCGGCCCTACTTCCACCAATTTGCCGGCATACATCACGCCGATCTTGTGGACAAATTGGGCCATCAAACCCATATCGTGGCCCACTAAGATCAAAGCCGCGCCAATCGCCTCTTGCGCCTTGCCCAGGGTTTCCATCACCTGGCGCTGCACCACCACATCCAGCGCGCTGGTCGGTTCATCGGCTAGAATGACCGATGGCTGCAACGAGATACCCATCGCAATACAGACGCGCTGCTTCATGCCGCCGCTCAACTCGTGCGGGTACATGTCGGCCACCGTCCGCTCGAGCCCCACCGATTCTAAAAGCGTGTGAATTTTGGTTGTCATGGCACTGCGCCCAAGCCTGCCGTTGTGATATTTGATCGTGTCGGCCAACTGGTTTTTAATTCGCATCACTGGGTTGAGCGAATTCATCGCGCCCTGCGGAATCAACGAAATCCGTGCGAAACGAGCGGCGCGCATCGCCTGGTCCGAGAGCGTGAGCAAATCTACGTCGCCCAACATGATGCGGCCAGCTTCGATCTGCGCCGGGGCCTTGAGCATGCGCAACAAGGCCAACACCGTGGTCGATTTGCCCGACCCCGATTCGCCGACCAAACCCAAGCGTTCGCCTTTTTTTAGCGTAAAAGAGACGCCATCCACCGCCCGCACCGGGCCGGCCAGCGTGTGATAACGCACGCGTAGATTTTCAACCCGTAGCACATCAGCCATAATCGCAATCCTAATTTGAGCGGGTCCATAACTTTTTAACACAATCGTTGAATGTAGGTGCGGTTTTTAACCGCACATTCTAGGCTAGACCACCAATGTGCGGTTAAAAACCGCACCTACATGGCCTGAGCACTACCTCTCTGCCCTACGCGGCCCGCCGCGAGCGCGGGTTGGCAACTTCGTCCAGCCCGGCAGCGACCATAAAAAAGCCGATGAACAAGAGAATGATGATCAATACCGGCGGTCCCCACCACCACCACATGCCGCGCAGCAAGGCGTTGTAGTAGCGCGCCCAATAGATTGTCATGCCTAACGTCGGTTCGCTTTGCGGTCCCAGCCCGAGCAATTCCAGACCAAATGCGGCCAGGATCGCGGCGCTAACCGCGCCGACAAAACTGGCGGCGAGATAGGGCAATAGATTGGGCATTAACTCTTTAAAAATAATCTCAAAATTGTTTAAGCCGGAGAGCCGGGCTACTTCTACATAAGCGCGCTCACGCATGGTTAGCACTTGGGCGCGAATGGTGCGCGTTGGCCACATCCAGGCCAACGAAGCAATGATCAGCGCCATGATCTGCGGGCTGAGCAATTTGGTAATCACGGAGGCAATTACCACCAAGACGGCCAACGCCGGAATCGAAAGCGCCACATCCGCCAGCGTGCGAATGATCGAATCGACAATGCCGCCAAAATAGCCGGCAGTAAAGCCTAGCACCGTGCCAATCAGCAAGCCCAAGGTGCCGGCGATCAATCCAATTTGCAACGAGGTAGGAATACCCGCAATCAGCACGGGCAACATTTGGCGCCCGGCGCTGTCTGTACCCAGCAGATATTCGCGCGAGGGCGGCAGATCGGGCGTGGCCGAAAGCGGCGCCGCCAACTTGATATCAACCAAGAAATAGCCGATCAGCCACAGCAACGCCATCCCGCCCAAAATCAACAGACCGATCAGTAACTGCGGGTTGCGGCCCAGGTATTGAAAGAATTTGCGCATTGCCAACCTTTCTGCTAGGAAACGGGAAACGGAATACAGGATACGGGACGCAGAAGCTTGTACACCGTTTCCCGTTTCCTGTTTCCCGATTTACGACTTTTGATACCGAATCCTCGGATCGAGCAAGGGATAGATCAGATCCAGGATGAGCGTGGCCGAGGCAATCGTGATCACAATAAAAAAGACCACGCCGTAGATGACAAAATAATCAAAGCCAGAGATGGCGGCAAAAAGTACCGATCCGATTCCTGGGTAGTTAAAGATAATTTCCACCAAGAGTGCGCCGGACAAAATGGTGCCAAGTGACAACGCCAGCGCCGTCGTCTGCGGCAGCAAGGCATTGCGCATGGCGTACCAAAGAAAAATACGTCCGCTGGGCAAGCCCTTTGCTTCGGCCAGCGTGATGTAATCCTCGCCTTCGACCGTGATCATCATGCCGCGCATGGAGAGCGACCAGAACCCGACCGAGGAGAGCACAATCGATAGGGCCGGCAAGATCGAATGGTAAAGGAGTTCCAGAAAATAGCTGGCGCTAAACGAAGGCATTGTCAATACCTGTGATGCCCCCCCCAACGGAAACCATTTCAACCGAAAGGCAAACACATAGATCAGGATCAAGCCGAGCAGATAGTACGGGATCGATGAAAAGGTAAAGAGGGGTGGCAACAGGATGCGCAACGCACGCGGCGACCCCGGCCAGGCCAATAACCCACCCAAAATACTGCCCAGGGCAAACGCAATTATAGTAGAAAGACCGAGTAAGGTTACGGTCCAGGGGATGGCCGTTACAATCATATCGCTGACCCGGGTGGGAAATTTTGCCAGCGAATAGCCCAGGTCGAACCGAATCATCGCGCTCAGATAGTTGACATACTGTTTCCAGAGTGGCAGATCCAGACCAAACTTGGCTTCATAGGTCTTGGCCATTAGCTCGATACTGTCTGCATTCATGCCGCCATTCGCTACCATCATGCCCAGGCGCTCGCGGATCGGGTCACGATCTGGTGCCAAGCGCGGCAAGAAAAAGATCAATGTGATGCCGGCCCAGACGACAATCACAAAAAAGACCAGACGACCCAGTAGGTACCGTAGACTCATAGATTCCTCTACTTCGGTGAACAGCATTAGGGAACGAGCAGATTGGGTTGGCTGAAATCTACCATAGTCGAGGAAGGGTGTCAAACGAGATTAAATGGTAGACCTACGCGGCATAGGGAAATAGGGAGACAGGGAAACAGGTTGATCTGACTTGTTTACCTGTTTCCCTGTTTCCCTGTCTCCCTATTTACGCAACGCCCTTACTCCAGATAATGTCTGGTTTGAGCAACCTATGTAGAAATTGTTATGGCACTGTTTGAAAGATCAGCACAATAAATTACGAATTGCGTTCTTGAAATTGAAGATTTATACTAACTATCGCTCTGTTTTACCACACTTCCCGGAGCAAACCGAACGCTGAAGTCCAAAAATAATAACTAAGGAGAGGACCATGACAAAACGTTGGTACCATTATTTGTCTGTGCTGGTCATGTTCACATTGGTGTTGACAGGGTGCGGAACCCCTGCCCTGCCAGGAGCCACCGCGCCCGTCGCGGAAAGTGGTGGTGAACAGGCCGCTGTACCAGATGCGGCAGCGGAGACTACCGGGTTAAAAGATATCCCGCGTAACCGTACTTTGATTTCGGCTGGTCTAGGCGGCGAACATCCCGGTGGCTTTACCGATGTCGAGCTGTTTAACACCTATGCACCAGGGCTTTCGCGCAGCGGTTTCACCCAGGCTTGCACCGAGGGGTTGTTCTACTACAACATGCTCGGTGACGAATTCATCCCTTGGATGGCCGAAGGCTACGAATTCAACGATGACTTTACCGAGGTGATTGTTACCCTGCGCACAGGCGTGGAGTGGAGTGATGGCCAACCATTTACGGCCAACGATGTTGCCTTCTCGCTCAACCTGTTGCTGGAACACTCCGACCTTAACTACGCCGGTGAAGTGATCAGCACAGTGAAGAGTGCCGAGGTGATCGATGATCTCAACGTAAAAATCACGCTGACCACGGCCAACCCGCGCTTTGTCTTCGACAAGCTCACCTTCCACGCCGATCTGGGCGTACCGCTGGTAGCCAAGCATGTGTACGAAGGCCAAGATCCGGCCACCTTCACCAACTACGATGTGGAAAAAGGCTGGCCGATCTGCACGGGTCCCTACAAGCTAGTTTACAGCGATGTGCAACGCAAGATCTGGGATGTGCGTGAAGATTGGTGGGGCGCCAAAACCGGCTTCCATGACTTGCCAAAGATTGAACGGCTTGTCTTCCTGCCCGGCATGGACGAGAACACCATGGTGCAGATGATCATTAACAATGATATCGACCTGGCCTTCTCGTTTACCGCGCAGAATATGGAATTGGCCCAGGCCCAGAATGACAAGATCACGACCTTCAGCGACAAGCCGCCCTATGGCTTTATGGACTGGTGGCCGATCAGCTTGGCCTTCAACAATTCCGAGCCACCCTTTGACGACCCGGACATTCGCTGGGCGATCAGCTATTCGTTGGATCGCGACCAGATTATCGATGTGGCCTTTAAGAATACGACTACCGCGATCAAATTGCCCTACCCTGGCTTCCCCGGTATCCAACCCTTCTTTGATGCCGTAAGCGATCTGCTGGAAAAGTACCCCACCACCGAGTTTAACCTGGACAAAGCGGCCGAGATTATGACCGGCAAAGGGTACGAAAAGGATGACGAAGGCTTTTGGGTCAAGGATGGGGAACGCATCACCTTCGAGATCATCACCTTTCCGCAACATCCTTCCACCACGCCGCAGGCACCGGTGATCACCGAGCAGTTGCGCAAAGCCGGCTTCGATGCCAGCTTCCTGTTGCCAGCCGATTTCGTCACCCGCATCCAAACGGGCCAGGCCAAAGCGTTCCTCTGGGGCCACGGCGGCTCGATGCGCGACCCGTATGCGACGCTGGATAACCTGTACCACATTCGTCACGTCAAGCCGACCGGCGAGTCGATCCCGTTCACCAATCTCTATCGCTGGTCGAACCAGGAATTCAGCGACATCGTCGATCAGATGCGCCTCTTGCCGGAAGACGATCCAAAGCTGAAAGAGCTTTTCCATCAGGCGATGGCAATCTGGCTACCGAATCTGCCCGACGTGATGACCGTCGAGACGATCATTCTGCTGCCGCGCAACACCACCTACTGGGAAAACTGGCCGACCGCCGAAAATCCGTATGTGCATGAGGGTTTCTGGCACCGCACGGCCTTGCTCTTCTTGGTCGAGTTGCAACCCACGCAGTAACGAAACACGTCTAGAAAAGCGCTTCCAACATAGAGTCGCGCTTTTCTAGACGTGTATATGTGAAATAAAAATGGACTATTGACCGAAATCGTGCTAATTCAGTCATTGTGATGACTGAATTAGCACGATTTCGGTCAATGATTTATATTTGAATGAATTGGTGGAGAAACCTATGAAACTCAAAGGCAAAGTCGCCCTGATCACTGGCGGCGCGCGCGGATTAGGCCGCGCCTATGTGCTACACCTGGCGCAATTGGGCGCCGATGTCGTGATCAATGACATTGATCTCAATGCCGCCGCCGAGTACAATGAA
>JBBRVA010000416.1:0-7200 GCA_038247295.1 Caldilineales bacterium
AACAGTCAAACAGTCAAACAGTCAAACAGTCAAACAGTCAAACAGTCAAACAGTCAAACAGTCAAACAGTCAAACAGTCAAACAGTCAAACAGTTAAACAGTTAAACAGTTAAACAGTTAAACAGTTAAACAGTTAAACAGTTAAACAGTTAAACAGTCAAACAATAGTCAAGCGCCAGCTACATGGCACGCCCTCTGTTTTTTTAGGGCAGTGGATGCCAACTCAGTGCAAGCCCTACAGCAAGCGCGGCGAGAAGTGCACCAAGCGCGGCAAAGATAAAACTAATCTCGGTCGTTTCGTGGCGCATGATTAGAGAAGTAGGCAGATTTTGAAAGACTTCCTGGAGTTCGCCGGCGCTTTCTGCCGAGTAATAGGCGCCGCCGGTCATATCGGAAACTTGTTTTAGGGTATCCTCATCGATCCCGCGGCGGAAACCACCGCCGCCACCAAACGGATCGCCGCCGCCTCCACCACCACCGCCGCCACCAAAAAATGGCTGGCTACTACCACCGCCAGGCTGCAAGCTACAGTTCATCATGCCACCCTGAGCCGTACCAAAGCCGATCGTGTAGACGCGGACACCCCGGTCGACCGCTTGTTGCGCGGCATCTACCGGCTCTGGTCCGACGTTACTTGCACCATCGGTGAGCAAGACAATGATGCTAGGCACATACGCACCATTCGGCACGGGGATAGGCTCTATGTCGGAACCTGGGTTGCGCACACTGGGCGCCACACTGGGATCAATTTCGGCAATCGCATCCAGCGCTTCTAGAATACCGCTGCCAATCCCGGTCCTGCGCCCAGTGGTCAAGCTTTCGATTGCATCTTCCAATATTTCTTGATCAGATGTAGGGGGCTGGACCAATTCGCCAAACCCAGCAAATGCAACAATCCCAATCTGGGTGCTAGCCGGCTGGCGTTGAATAAAATCCAGCGCGGCGGCTTCCGCTGCCAACAAGCGATTGGGCGGAATATCAGTTGAGCACATGCTGCGCGAGACGTCCATCGTCAGCAGGATGGTCGCTTGCCCGGCCGGCACGCTAACAATCGAGACCGGCCGGCCTAGCGCGATGATCAAGCTTGCCAGCGCCAGCAAGAAAAGTGCAAACGGCAGATGGCGTCGCCAACGCGATTGTTGGGCTAGTGCTTCACGCACGAGGGAGAGGCTGGAATAACGCACAGCAAAACGCCGCCGGCGGCGCAGCATCCAAATATAGACCCCAACGAGAACAGGGATCAAACCCAGCAGCAGGAGGAAACCGGGCCAAAGTACGTCCATCTATGACCTCCGACACGACAGGATGAGAAGGCGACAGAATGAGAAGATGACAGGATGAGAAGATGACAGGATGAGAAGATGACAGGATGACAGGTGTGTTTCCCAAGCCATTCTGTCATCCGGTCATCCCATCTCTCATTCCTTCATTCCAACCATTACGGTAAGCGGCTGAACCATGCAAGCGAAAATAGACCACCAGTTAACAAGACAAGGAGGCTAGCCCCAGCAAAGAGCGAAGTAACTTCCATCGTTTCTGGTTTGACCACAAACTCGGGGGTCAAGTTTTCGTAAATCGAGCGCAAATCTTCTTCGTTGGCGGCGTTGTAATAGACGCCGTCGGTAAGCTGTGCAATCTGTTGCAGCGTTGGTTCATCGAGCTGTGTGTGAACGCTAAAGCCTTCGACTTCCAGCGTGGTCCCCGCTGCACTGCCGATGCCAATCGGATAGATGCGCACCCCGCGATCGGCGGCATACTGGGCGGCCTCGAATGGGTCCGGCGGCGCCGTGTTCTCACCATCCGTGAGCAGGACAATCGCCGCCGATGTATATGTACCTGGCGGCACAGGCGTCGGCTCTGCCGTGGGCGTCGGCGTCAGGTTGCTGTAGAGGCGAGGTTCTTCCTCCGCAACAAAAATTGTGTCGAGCGCAACGAGGATGCCCTGACCAAGTGACGTACCCCGTTCCGGCGCCAAACGATTGATCGCGGCAATAATGGTCTCCTGTTCGTTGGTCGGCAGTTGCACAGCAAAGCCACTGTCACTAAAGGCAACAACGCCAATCTGCACACTGGCCGGTTGGCGATTGACAAAGGCCAGCGCGGCCGTTTTCGCTGCTTCCATGCGGGTAGGTTCCAGGTCATCCGCCGCCATACTGCCAGAAACATCAAAAGCGAGGATAATCGTGCCCTCTAGCCGCGGCAGGCTGACCACTGTTTGTGGCCGCGCCAGTGCAATCAATAAGATTGCGAGGCCGGCAAGAAAGAGCGCCGGCGGGATGTGCCGTCGCCGGCCGAGGGGTCGCCCTGCGCCGGCACGCAATTGGCCGAGCGTACCATAACGGGCCGCCAATTGCCGCCGCCGCTGTTGCATGCGCAGGTAGAGCACAACAAACAGCGGAATCAACAATAGGAACAAGAGCATCATGGGCCAGATAAATGACATAGGCAAATCCTGAAATTACACCGTTGGTTTAAAGCCGTAGGCATGACAGGGCGAGAAGATGACAGAATGACAAGGGGGGCGCACAAGGTTATCCCTTCATCCTGTCATCTTCCGGCCGCAGGTCGGCGTCATCCTGTCATCCCTTCATCCTACCGCCGCCGCTGCTGACGTAAGGTCGCAAAGCGCACAATGGCGCGCACCAGGTCTTCTTCCGTCGAGAGCGACAATAGATCCACACCAGCCCGCTTGAAGGTTTCGTTCAAAGCGGCCTCGCGTCGCTGTGCGGCGGCTTGAAAGCGTTGGCGGAATTTCTTGTCGTGCGTATCCACATAGAGCTGCTCGCCCGTTTCCGCATCCTCCATGATAATCGGACCAATGTCGGGCAGATCCACTTCGCGCGGATCCCATAGGCGGATGGCAAGCGTTTCGTGCCGTTGGCTGAGCAGCTTTAGCGGTCGCTCCCAGCCCGGCTCGCTAATAAAATCCGAAATGATGAAGATTAACGAACGTTGCTTAATCGCATGCAAGCCAGCATTGAGTAACGGCGTCAAGTTGGTAAAGGGTGCATTGGGCAATTGGGGCTGGTTGATCAGATCGTTGACCAGCCGCAAGACCTGCACTCGGCCCCCGCGGGCGGGAATCGTGCGTTCCACGCGACTGCTATAGAAGACCGCCCCCACGCGGTTGCCATGTCGGGTCAGCAAGCGGGCGATCGTGGTGACGAAATCGACCAATACCGTTCGCTTCAAACTTTTCATGGTGCCAAAGTCCATCGAAGGGCTGAGGTCGAGCAGAAACCAGGCCGTGATTTCGCGATCTTCAACGTATTGGCGAATGTACGGTGTATCCATGCGCGCCGTGACATTCCAGTCGATATAGCGAATGTCATCTTCGGGTTGATACTCGCGCAGATCGGCGAAGTCGATCCCATAGCCGTAAAAGAGACTGCGGTAATCGCCTTGTAGCAGACCGTCCAACCGGCGGATGACCTGCCAATCGAGCCGCAGCAGAATGCGCTCTGGGGTCGAGCGGTCGGGTAGGGTTTGATCAAGCATAGGTGCGGCGGTTTGCATGCTCATGTAAAGGCACCTCTGGCATCGGAATACGGCTGAGAAGCTTTTGTAACAAATCGTCGCTGGTCACATTGTCCGAGAGCGCCTCGTAGGAAAGCACAAGACGGTGGCGGATCACATCGAGCGCCATATCGCGCACATCTTGGGGCAACGCATAACTGCGTCCGCGCACAAAGGCAAGCGCCCGGCCCGCCAGAATCAGATTGATCGAAGCGCGCGGGCTAGCGCCAAAGGTAATATAATGGGCCATTTCTTTTAAGCCATAATCTTGCGGCTGGCGGGTGGCCGTCACCATCTTGACAGCGTACTCGATCAACGCTGGATCGACGTAGACCTTGTCGGCTTCTTGCTGCAAACCGAGCAATTGATGGGTGGTCAACACCTTTTGCACTGCCTGCAACAGGCTTGTCATCCGCTCGACGATGACAAATTCTTCGGTCGGGGTGGGATAGCCAACGAGCACCTTGAGCATAAAACGATCCACCTGCGCCTCGGGCAGTGGATAGGTGCCTTCTGTCTCAATTGGATTCTGCGTCGCTAACACCAGAAAAGGCTTGGGCACAGGAAAAGTCTCACGGCCAATCGTCACCTGGCGCTCTTGCATCACTTCGAGCAGCGCGCTTTGCACCTTGGCTGGCGCGCGGTTGATCTCGTCGGCGAGCAAAAGATTGGTAAAAACGGGACCGAACGCCGTGTTGAATTCACCCGTTTTTTGGTTGTAGATACGCGTGCCAACCAAGTCGGCGGGCACCAGATCAGGCGTGAATTGGATGCGCTTAAACTCGCCGCCAATCGCTTCGGCCAGGGTCTTGATCGCCATTGTCTTGGCCAGCCCCGGCACACCTTCGACCAGAATGTGGCCGCGCGCCAACAGGGCGACGATCAGACGTTCCAAGAGATGATCCTGACCAACAATGACCTTTTTTACTTCGTACAACACCTTTTCCATCAGCGACCCGTGTTCGGGGTTTATCGATTGATCCATGCACATGCTCCTTAGTAAGGGGTAAGTGGTAAGGGGTAATTACTACTTACTTAGTACGGTGGCAACCCGGCGGCGCCGCCCGCGACATCGATTGGCACGGCAAAGCCAATGCCGATAAAGACATTGTTTTCGGTGGGGTTAGCGAGCCCGGCGACAATGCCGACCACTTGACCATAGCGATTGAGCAGCGGACCACCCGAATTGCCAGGGTTTACCGCCGCGTCAATTTGAATCAGACCGCGCAGGCGTTGCTCACTATTAGGCGGGCGGAAGGTGCGATCCAGGCCAGAGATGACACCGCTGCTCATCGAGCTGTAAAGGCCTAGAGGATGGCCGACAACAAACGCCTCATCACCAATATGCAAGGCATTCGGGTTGCCAAGTGTTGCGGGAATGAGCAGTGCGGGCAGTTGATTCGGACGCAGAACAGCAATGTCATCCTCGGGCACCATAGCAATAACCTGGGCGCCCGATTCTGTGCCATCGGCAAATGTTAGCTGAATACTGGTTGTGTTCGTCACGACGTGTAAACTGGTTAAGATATCGCCATCATCGTTGATCACGACGCCAGTGCCCAAGCCATCCTCTTCCTCCGCATTCTCACCGAGCGTCTGCACCTGGATGAGCACGATCGAAGGTTGGATTACCTGATAGACGAGTGAGGAGTACGCGGGCATGGGTGTGGCATCGGCGAGAGCTTGGGTGACAGATTCGTTGACCTCACCCAGCGTCAGTTGCGGAGGGGGCGGAACAAAGACGTTGTAAAGTAGCAGCGCAGCAAACGCCGCCAGCATGCCAGCCACGAACGGCGCAGCCCGCCAGGCGTACTGCTGAAGTTGTCGTAGGCGACGTTGCCAAAGCGCAGATTGTGAGGTAGCAGGTTCGTTCATTCTCTTTTCCGTTCATCAGGAAAAGCGAGCCCAAGTTTGTTTGGAGTAACTATAGCAATGGGCAATCAGAGGCAAAACAGTACCGAATCGATCGGTTAAAGCAATATAACATTTTTCTCTAAAACAAAAATGTACGATTGGTCTCAATTTTTGTGTACGGCATGTGTCATTTACTTGCCAAAACCATTTATCAATGTTATCTTCTTGCAAGGATAGCTTGGTATATTACCGGGGTATTTCACCTGTCGACGGAGGCACAGGATGGATTTGAACGCGGGTTGTGAAATTACGTTTGAAGTGACAGCGCCCACCCCGATGGTGCTGATGTTGCGACCGCGTAGCGGTTATGCCCAGTGGGTTTCGCAGGAACGCTATACCCTGAATCCACAGGTGCCGGCAATCGAATATGTGGATAGCTACGGCAATCTATGTCAGCGGCTGGTGGCGCCGATCGGAAGCTTTGTGGTCTCGACGCGCGTCGGTGTGCAAGTGGCAGATATGATCGACGTGCAGCCTGGTGCGCCTTTTACCCCGGTACAGGATCTACCCGATAACGTCCTCCAATTTTTGTTGCCCAGCCGCTACTGCCAGTCCGATCAACTCGGTAAGCTGGCGCTGGAAATTGTGGAGAACACAGCGCCTGGCTACGATCAGGTGGCGGCGATCGAGGCCTGGATCCACACCAACATTGAGTATCGCTATGGTGTCAGCGATGCTTCTACCGCCGCGCGGGAAACAGCAGAAGGGCGGATTGGTGTCTGCCGAGACTTTGCTCATCTGGGTGTCGCCTTAGCGCGCAGCCTGAGTATACCGGCCCGCTTTGTCGTCGGTTACCTCTATCAACTGGATCCGATGGATCTGCATGCGTGGTTTGAGGCGTATGTAGGCGGCCGCTGGTATACGTTCGATGCCACACAAGCAAGTCCACGCGGGGGTCGCATCGCCATTGCCTATGGCCGCGATGCCGCCGATGTGGCGCTCGCCACCCAATTTGGACCCGCCACGCTTACCAATCTACGTGTATGGGTGGAGCAGATGACAGGATGAAGGGATGACAAGGAGTTATCCCTCCTGTCATCCTGTCATCCTGTCATCCTGTCATCTTGCTCTTCTTGCCCCAACAACTTGCGCTTGATTTCGCCGGCTTGATGGCGCAGCGAATGGTTCAAAATATACCAGGCGCCTTTCCAAGTATCCACATCAAGCAAATCTTTCGGCGACGCACCTTCCAGATTGCTGCATAAATCCGTCAATGTCGCCACCCCAGGCAGTGCAGCCAAGCGGGTGGAGAGCCGCTCTTTTAAGGCCTCTGATTGCAACCCAATTGAATAGTTGAGAATATACCACATCCCCTTCCAAGTTTCCGGGTCAACCAGATCTTTGGGCGAGGTTCCTTCCAGGTTTGCCTTCAACTGGCGGACAATATCTAATTGCATTTCTGGCTTAAAGCGATGCAGGTTTTCGCGCAACAGGGCGACAAGCGCCTGCGGCGAGAAATCTGGCGGCGTGTAGTCGGGAATCTGGGCGCGCAATTCCTGCATCACTTCATTCAGTTCACTGATCAACTCGTTGAAGTGCGTACTAGGAATTACCGCCGGCGCGGGTGCTTGGATAGGTGTAGCCACGGCCAAATTACGATGCACGTAGCAATAGGCGGAGCCTGGTTGGGCGCTATTTTTGCAGGGCGCACCGCGCTTGGTGGTCGCAGCGCACGGTTTACTGGCTTCGGCCATAATGAATCTCCTAAAATTGAACAATGAGGCGGAGGGAGCACGCCCACGTGCGGCTGATTCGTGAGCCTAGCCGCAC
>JBBRVA010000417.1:0-7200 GCA_038247295.1 Caldilineales bacterium
AACCAAAAAAGGTCATTATCGTCGCCGCTATGCGTAAACTCCTCCATTTAGCCTACGGCGTTGTCAAAAATAAAATTCCCTTTGACCCCCTTTACCCTGCCTCGCCCTTGCCCGCAACGTAGTATCTGTCTACCTGTTTCCCTATCTGCCTATTTCCCACAAGAAAAGCTAGCGATGACCAATATAGCCCAAACCACCCCTTCTAACTACGTGCCCAAAGCCAACAAACGCTCATGGCGCGCTCACTCGCGGCGGCGATCTCGGACGATCGCATTTTATGCGATGATTAGCCCCTGGTTGATCGGTTTTCTTCTGCTCGGCGTGATTCCGCTAGCGGTCGGTATGTTGGCCTCTTTTACCAACTACGATGGTCTGAACGTGGATAGCGTCAAATGGCTTGGCATGCGCAATTACAGCCGGGTCTTCCAAGACTCGGAGGCAATCTACGCGTTTCGGCGCACGCTGATGTGGAGCGCGCTTAATGTACCGATCTGGCTTGCCCTTTCTTTTACCTTGGCGCTGATCCTCAACCAAGGCATCCGGGCGCGTGGTTTCTTTCGGACGCTCTTTTATTTACCGAGCATTATTCCCGCCGTCGGCGCGGTGTGGGCATGGCGGCTGCTACTGGACCCCAACAATGGCGTCATCAACGCGATTATCAGCATTTTTCGTCCAGGCACCGCCGTCCTTTGGACAACCGACTATGCATTGCAATCCCTAACCATGATTGCCGTGTGGCAAGGGGCTGGCGTCGGCATGGTCATTTTCTTGGCCGGCTTACAGGGCATCCCACGCGAGCTAGAAGAAGCTGCCTTTCTCGATGGTGCAACTACTTTACAATCTTTCCGCCACATCACCATTCCGCTGATGACCCCGGTGATCTTCTTTCAACTGGTGCTGGCGATTATCGGCTCGCTGCAACAATTTGCGTTGCCGATGTTGTTGGCGGGCGGGCGCATGGGTTCGGTGCCACCGCGCGACGCCTACTTCTTCGTCGTGCATGTGATGCGCCAAATTTTCACCTTTTCCCGCTTCGGTTATGGTCTGGCCCTCCTGTGGCTGCTCTTTATCGTCGTGGTCGTGCTCACGATTGTGATCTTCTGGTCTAGCCGCTTTTGGGTTCATTACGAAGTTGACATCGCTGGGGAGAAAAAATGACCGCCAAACCAATGCCGGGGCCGACCCCAACCGTCCAACGCGCGCGAACGGTCAAACGTCTGCGCACATCCGTCTCTTATCTGATTCTGTATGCAACCGCCTTGATTATGGCCGCGCCCATAATCTGGATGGTGCTTTCCTCGCTCAAAGCCGAACCCGAATTCACCAAATATCCGCCGGTCATCATTCCTAACCCTGTGCGTTGGGATAACTATCTGCATGCCTTCACCTGGATTCCCTATCTGCAATACACGTGGAATTCTACCTTTCTCGCCACCATGTTTGCATCCCTGACCGTAACGACCAGCGCCATGGTTGGCTTTGCGTTTGCGCGCTTGGATGCACCCGGTAAGGGCAAACTTTTTGGCATCGTAGTTTCGCTGCTGATGGTGCCGGGCATCGTGACGATCATTCCGCAATTTGTGATCTTTGCCCGCTTGGGACTGACCAACAGTTACTGGCCTTGGTTCCTCTGGGGGCTTGCCTCCTCACCTTTCCACATCTTTCTCTTCCGCCAGTTCTTTACTGGCATTCCCAAAGAGTTGGAAGACGCCGCCGAAGTCGATGGCGCCGCGCCTTTTCGCATCTTCTGGCAGATCTTCTTGCCCAACGCCAAACCGGCGCTGGCCACCTCCTTCATCCTCAACTTTGTCGGCGTCTGGGGTGATTGGCTGGCCCCCGTCATCTACTTGGATGACATCCGAACCACGCTGGCCGTTAAACTCGCCACGCCCACCTATACCAATCCTGGCGACCCGAGCGGCCAGATTTTCGTAACGATCACGCTGGCCGCCGCCATCATCTACACCATCCCACCGGTGATCATGTTCTTCATCGCACAGAAAAATATCATGGAAGGCGTGGTGACGACAGGGTTGAAATAACTGCCGCCCGCTAGATGGCTACGGCACCGACATGGTGGTTGACCCTCAGGTAGACCATCGTATGATCGCGCCTGGCGCTAGCGCTTGCCCTATCACAGGATTGGGTTGTACAATAGCGAACCAACCCGCGAAGCGTAATTATTTCGAGCACCCCAAAATAAATCCCCAAAAATATTAGTAATGATCTGAGGAGAATAAAAGTGTCAGAGAGTATCGAACAAAATGTCAACATCCATTCACGCCCTACCGACTTGAAGATCACCGACTTGCGCATTGCTAATCTAAGCGGCTTACCAATGCGCTGCTCGATCATCCGGATTGACACCAACCAGGGCCTCGTCGGCTATGGCGAAGTGCGCGACGGCGCCAGCGCCACCTATGCCCTGATGCTCAAAAGCCGCCTGATTGGCGAAAACCCCTGCAATGTCGACCAGCTCTTCCGCAAAATTAAACAGTTTGGTTTCCACGGGCGCCAGGGCGGCGGCGTCTGCGGCATCGAAATGGCGCTGATGGACTTGGCCGGTAAGGCTTATGGCGTCCCTTGTTATCAACTGGCGGGTGGCAAATTCCGCGACAAAATCCTCTGCTATTGCGACACCGATTCAGTGCCAGATGGTACTGCCATGGGCCAACGCTTGAAGCGCCGCATGGATCAAGGGTTTAAATATCTGAAAATGGACATCGGTGTCGGTATTTTGCAAGGCATCCCTGGCGCGATCAGTTCGCCCCCTGGCATGTTGGAAAGCCGCAACATCATGCACCCGTTTACCGGCATCCAGATCACGGATAAGGGCATCCAAATCTTGTGCGAATATGTCGAAGCGGTACGCGCCGAGATTGGCTACGAAGTGCCGCTGGCCGTCGATCACTTTGGCCATATCGGGCTGGAAAGCTGTATCCGTCTGGGCAAGGCGCTGGATAAATTCACGCTGGCCTGGTACGAAGATATGATCCCGTGGCAGTTCACCGATCAGTGGGCGCAGCTCGCCCGCTCGGTGGATACACCCGTTTGCACTGGGGAAGATATCTATTTGAAAGAGGGCTTCAAGCCGTTGCTGGAACAGCGCGCCGTGGGTGTGATTCATCCCGACCTGGCGACTTCGGGCGGCATTTTGGAGACGAAGAAGATTGGTGACATGGCGCAGGATTATGGCGTGGCGATGGCGATGCACATGGCTGCCTCACCGATCTGCGCGCTGGCCAATGTGCATTGCGCGGCGGCCACGGAAAACTTTCTCGTGCTAGAAAACCACTCGGTGGACCTGCCCTGGTGGAGCGAGATGATCGAAGGGCTGCCGCAGCCCCTGATCCAGGATGGCTACATTCAGGTGCCAGAGACGCCGGGTCTGGGTTTTACCGGCATCAACGAGGACATCTTCCGCCGCTGCATCGATCCCAACGCGCCGCTGTTTTTCGAGGCGACGGATCTGTGGTACAAAGAGCGCTCGCACGATCGCTTGTGGAGTTAAGCAACAGTCTATAAAGCCTAGCGACCCGACACTTTGCCGCAGCAGGGTTGAAACCCGCGGCAAAGTGTCGGGTTGCTAGTACACTTGGGCGGAAATAACCATACTATTCTCCGGTGAATCAGTAGTGAATCAGTAGGACAGTGAGACAGTACAAACACTGTTCTACTGTCCTACTGATTCACTGTCTTACTTACGCCCAAGTGTACTAGTATAAAGCCTGTGGAGATATGCTGGGTGGGTGATAACCTGCACCCACCCAGATCGACCGAGCAACCATGATCAAAGCATGATTCAAGCGTAAGGCTTCTACGGTAACGCGGCCACAGGCTGTAAGACCAAGAACTTGGGTTCCGTCTGGACTCCACCTGAAATGATCAGGCCATTGTTGACGACGCGGGTTAAATAAAGCTATCTGTTCGCCGGTTTCTGGATCAACACCAAAAGTTTTTGCTAATTTATAGCCGTTACACGTCGAACACGCCAGACATAGATTTTCGAGTGCAGTGAGACCGCTACGTGAACGTGGTTCAATATGGTCGATTTCATGCTCCGCACCAATCAGTTATTCTGCCGTTTGACAATACTCACAACAGTATTCGGCATTGCGACGAACTTGTTCGCGTAAAGCTGGCGGAATGTAGGCAGTCACGATGTAATCGTTTCAGGTGTTGGGTTATACCCGCGCTGCTTCAAAATTGCCATGGCTTGGGCGCGACGCAGCATAGAACGATGGTAACTGTTTAATAGCGCGGACTGTTCTGCCGTCTCTGCTGGGCTGAGGGGACGTTCGCCGCCGGCATGATTAATTTGCTGCAAACGAGTTTGCTCAGCGGACGAAAAAGAAGGTTGCATAGCAGCCCACAATGCGTCATCACTAAAAAGATGCATAGCGGCCAACTCTCCTGCCAGTTCAAGCGGCAGGTTCGATGGTGCAGTAAGGGCCGCATCTACAGTAGATGCTAAAACTTCATCCAGAGATCGATAGGTTAACTCTGCTGCCTTTTGTAGTTTATAGAGCACCATTTCTGGCAATTTTATGGAGATTGTTTTTTCTAACATGCGCTTCTCTCCAGAACATCGATTAAACTCTGCACTACTTGAAAACGGCGATTTGTTTTCAAATAAGCAAGGGGATAACTGGGTTGCTTATCATTGTACCGGCAAAAATTGTTTAACTCGTCCTAATCATACCACATCCCTATAAACAGCGCACAACCCCAGAGAGCAATCCTATGCCCGACCACGAAACTCTTTTTGTCTACGGCACCCTGCGCCCACCGCACGAAGATACAGCGGCGGACGATTCACGTTACTACGCCCGCATTGCCGACTATGTCTTGGCTCAGCAACCGGCCACCCTCGCTGGCGCCGATTTGTACGATCTGGGCGCCTATCCCGCCGCGACGCCAGGCCAGGGCGTCTTGCAGGGCGATCTATTGACACTAGACCCCGCCGCGCTGCCGATCGCCGACGGCATTGAGGGCCATCCCACTTTCTTCCGCCGCCAGCGCATCACGGTGCAGACGGACGCGGGCAATGTCGACGCCTGGATTTATTGGGCACCGCCCGGCTTGACAGTGCCCAAGCGCCGTATTGACAACGGTGATTGGTTACACCGTACTTTAGAAAAAGAGGAATCCGCCATGTCTGAATCTGCCACTGTTGCTGATTCACAATCCACACCGGACCCTGTGTTACGGGCGTTGGTGGAGCGCTTTGCCGCCGAGAACTGCTCTTGGTTGAGCAGTGTACGTCCGGATGGCCGCGTCCACACGGCCCCGGTCTGGCATGTGTGGACGCAGGGCCGTGTCTATGTGGTGACGAGGCCGAATGCGGTCAAGGTGAAAAATATCGAAGCCAATCCCAGCGTAGTCATCAGCCACCCCGACCCGCTTGATCCAATTATCATCGAGGGGTGGGCGCTTGAGGCCGAGCCGATGCGCGCTGTGCTCAAAGCATTGTTTCAAGCCAAATACAATTGGGATATTACAACCGATACGGACTACGGGGTGGTACTCGAAATTTCGCCGACGAAGTTGATCGCCTGGGGCCAATATGGCGCAGGACGCTGGCCAGGGGAAGAAGTGATGCAGGTTGTTTAACGAGAGTTTATTTCATGAATCGATCTGTGATTTTGCCTGCTGCGCTAAGTGCTCACTCACATATTGCGCAAACTGGACAAAATCATCCAGGTCATTTTGCAGATAATCATAGAGGCGATTGTGGTCCACTTCCATATACAAATGAACCAGTACATTGCGAAATTTAGCCATCCCGACCATTTTTTGGGCTAGTTTACCGGGTAGCACGCCTATCTCGGCTAGCTTGGGGAAAATATCGCGATACTCCTTTGGGAAGTCTGTACCAGCTTCTGAGAGAATAATATTACTGATGTCTAGCGCCGCCTGGATCGCAATCTGAAAGTAACGTTCGGTGGCAGCGGTTACAATCGAGCTTTGTAAAAATTCCCCGCGCTTGAACTCACGGTATTGAGTCAAGTTTTTCACGCAGTTGGCGATAATCCGCAAGCGCATTGCGATGGGGGTTATATCCATATAAAAGTTCTCCTTTGCGGGCGCGCTCTAAAATAGCCTTTTCGTGGCGTTCAATAAAGGGTTTAAAATCCAAATAGCGACTCACTGTATCGGCTTGATAAAGAATGCGGGTTTGCGCATCTCGACAAAAGAGCACGATGCCGTCGCGCAGCACCCGATAAGCCAAGGCCAGCGGCGCTTGGTTCAACACGATCACATCCACATCGTTGCTGGCCAACAACCCCATCAACTCGTCGATCACGTCTAGGCGCAGGTCAAGACTAGCGTCGCTGCTCAAGCCCGGTTCATGCAGAATTGCAATATCGATGTCTGAGTGCCAATGGGCCTGGCCGCGGGCATGCGAACCGAAAAGATACGCCACGATAACGTTAGGTTGCGCGGCAAAGTAGTCATGCAAGGCGGTACGATGTTGGTCGAGATCAAACAGGGGCGATTCGTTTGCCATTACGTTTTTCCAATCATTACTCCACTCATTACATCGTCAGACGGCTAAGGCCATTTTTGCATTTGCGCGAAACGGCTGTTTCCCGCACAATGATACCATAAATTTACCCAAGCGACCAGGGTCAATCCTGGCTTCTCATAGGAGACCAACTCATGCAATACACCAATCTTGGCCGCACCGGCCTCAAAGTCAGCCGGCTCTGTCTGGGCACGATGAATTTTGGCGCCGAGACCAGCGAAGCGGATAGCCACGCCATTATGGACCGGGCGCTGGCGACGGGGATCAACTTTTTCGACACGGCCGATCGCTATGGCCGCACCGTCAGTATGGGTTATACGGAAGAGATTATTGGCCGCTGGCTGGCGCAGGGTGGCCGCCGTGATCAGATTGTGTTAGCGACCAAGCTCTTTGGCGCGATGGGCGATGGCGTCAACGATCGTGGCCTTTCCGCCTACCACATCCGCAAGGCGTGCGAGGATAGCCTACGCCGTTTACAAACCGACCATATCGACCTCTACCAGATGCACCATGTCGAGCGCAGCACACCGTGGGAAGAGATCTGGCAGGCGATGGAACAACTGGTGCGCGAGGGCAAGGTGATCTATGTCGGCAGCAGCAATTTCGCCGGCTTGCACATCGCGCTGGCCCAATTTTCCGCTGCCAAGCGTAATTTCCTGGGCTTGGTATCG
>JBBRVA010000418.1:0-7198 GCA_038247295.1 Caldilineales bacterium
GCGTACTTTACGAATAAGATTGGATAGACAGTAGACGGTAGACGGTAGTAGAAATCTGTCTACCGTCTACCGTCTACCGTCTACCGTCTACCGTCTACCATTTAGACTTGCCTCACATTCACGCTCCCCTTTTATTGAACGAACAGCGCTTTATAGAGTAAAATAGGAGGGTACGCGCTGTTTTCAGAAACGGCGCGCCCGTGTTTGTTATTTATTTTATTGTTTGCCAATCATAGAGTTGCTTTTATGAATTTAGACCATATTCGTAATATTTCGATTATCGCACACATCGACCACGGTAAGAGCACGATGGCGGATCGGTTGATCCAGATGACGGGCACCGTGACCGAGCGCGAGATGCGCGAACAGTTGCTCGATTCGATGGACCTGGAACGCGAAAAGGGCGTCACGATCAAAGCCAGCGCGGTGCGTATGATCTACAAACGCCAGCGCGCAGAAGGTAGGGTGGAAGAGTATGAGATCAACTTGATCGATACGCCCGGCCATGTCGATTTTAGCTACGAGGTGAGCCGTGCCCTGCAAGCTTGTGAAGGCGCGATCCTGGTGGTGGATGCCTCGCAGGGCATTCAGGCCCAGACGATGGCCCATCTCTTCTCGGCGTTGGAGCAAAACCTGACGATCGTGCCGGTGATCAACAAGATCGATCTGCCGGCGGCCATGCCCGACGAAGTCTCGCAAGAAATTGAGAACTTGCTCGCCTACCCGGCCGAAGATATCCCGCGCATCAGCGCCAAGGCCGGCATTAACATGGAAGCCGTCCTCGACCATGTAGTGGATGAAGTGCCGCCGCCCAGTGGCAATCTCGACGCACCCTTGCGCGCCCTGGTCTTCGACTGTCGCTACGACGCCTACCGCGGTGTGATTGCCTACATCCGCATCGTCGATGGCGCGATCAAAGGCACGCCGCGCCTCTTTGCCATGAACAAGGGCAAGATGATCGAACCGCTTGAAATTGGCATTATGACGCCCTCGATGGTCGCGGCAACCGGTCTGCATGCCGGCCAGGTGGGTTATATCGCTACGGGTCTAAAAACCCTGCAAGATCTGGATGTGGGTGACACGATTACGCTGGCTGCGCAACCGGCGCAAGAGCGTTTGCCTGGCTATCAACCGCTAAAACCGATGGTCTTTGCCGGTCTCTACCCCACCAGCGCCGATGATTATCCCGAGTTGCGCGATGCGTTGGAAAAGTTGCAACTCAACGACGCCGCGCTGACCTACGAAGCAGAAACCAGCCAGGCGCTGGGGTTCGGTTTTCGCCTCGGCTTCTTGGGTCTCTTTCACATGGAGATTATCCAGGAACGCTTGGAGCGCGAATATGATATGGACATCATCTTCACCGCGCCCTCGGTGGCTTACCGCATTACCAAAATCGATGGCGAAGTGCTGACGATTAACAGCCCGGCTGATCTGCCCGAACCCAACTATCTGCTCAAAATTGAGGAACCGTGGTGCGAACTGCGTGTCTTTGCCCCCTCCGAATACATTGGCACCGTGCTCGATCTGGTGACCAAGCGGCGCGGTGAATTGAAAAATCAGACCTGGCTCGACACGAAGCGCGTCGAAGTTGTGACCATGATCCCGCTGTCCGAAATC
Source organism: Caldilineales bacterium (assembly GCA_038247295.1). Taxonomy (GTDB): domain Bacteria; phylum Chloroflexota; class Anaerolineae; order Caldilineales; family Caldilineaceae; genus JAPLGZ01. Next base: position 1,618 of record JBBRVA010000418.1, read on the forward strand.
ATCGTCGATTTCTACAATGAATTGAAAGCGCGCACCAAAGGGTACGCCAGCATGGATTACACGCTGGACGAATATCGCGAGTCCGACATGGTCAAACTCGACGTGCTCGTCAACGAGCAACCGGTCGACGCCCTAAGCGTAATTGTCCACAAAGACGACGCCTATCACAAAGGCCAGCGCCTCGTCACCAAGATGAAAGAGATCATCCCGCGCCAAATGTTCAACGTGCCAATCCAGGCCGCGGTGGGCAATAAGGTGATCAGTCGGGCAAATGTACAAGCGTTAAGAAAAGATGTCTTAAGCAAGTGTTATGGTGGAGATATTTCTAGGAAACGGAAACTTTTAGAGAAGCAAAAAGCTGGAAAAAAGCGCATGAAAATGGTTGGTAGCGTGGAAATTCCACAAGAAGCCTTTATGACTGTTTTGCGATTGGATGATGAATAACGTATAGTTTTCTATTCCTGCCTTAAGACTATCAGCGCTTCCCACTTCGTTCGTTTTCGAAGTAGACAGGGGAGTTGAGGGATGTAGTACATAAAATCGCCTAGTTGTGCGGCCTGTTTTCCTTCAAAGCGCAAATTGATGCCATTGATCCGTGCTTTAAGACCGGCTAAACTTTGAATGGTTGCATGCAACCATTCAAGATAAATTCGGCTGCCGGAAGTGAAGATGCCAAGCAGATACTGGCGTTTTGGGCCATAGGCGCTCCAGCAGCCATCACCATCAAACTCGCCGCGCAAGAAATCACGAAAATATTCGTCGGGGATTTGTAACGGCCCTAGCGTGTTGCTCTTGTTTGGGGTCAGGCCAATCGCTTCCAGGCGTGCTCGATAGATATGGTCGCTAAAGATGATATGATATTGGATTTTATAGGGTGGCCGATTTTCGAGCCGCATATGGACTTCAACGGCATTCGGATCGCCCCAAGCAGTTGCAGAGATGTCATGTGGACGTAGCCCCAGCCCTCGGCAATAGTATTCGACGATTTCACGATCTGTTGAAGCAAGCCTGACTTCATTTGAGTTACTTTGCAAATTGCCGTCGGAAGCAATCAACCCAACGATATAGGCAAAGGCTGGCGACCAGGCCAATCGCTCGTTCGGCACGATCTGCTTCAATTTATCCCAGCCGCCCGGCTTAATTGAAATGTCATGTTCATTCAATCGCTTGTACACCACAGAAGTGGCGCAACCATAGACCGCAGCAATTTCCGGGGCCGTACGATTTTCGAAGATATACAATCGTTCCAACTCACTTTTCGGAATATCGATATAAACGTAATCCTGGTGGCCGCGTGTATCCATGCCATACTCCGCCATACGGTTGCCGATAGTTTTTGAAGATACGCCAAATTGTAAAGCGATTTCTCGCTGCTTTAGCCCCTGACCGTAATATAATTCCTCGAGAATTGTTTTGGAGATTTCAATATAATCTGTGCGCTTTTTCATTGCTTGCTCCTTTTAAGATTTTGCTTCGACTCGTCGTTCTAAATAACCGTTGACATACGCCCAGCCCACTTCACTCAACACTTCGCGACACTGAAATATATTGAGACCAAGACATCGGCACACGTCGTACAGCACGAGCATTTCTGTGTGTATCGCTTGCGGAAAGTCAAGACCAGCATCGTCTTGCCAATCGCGCCTTAGTTGGCGTAAGGCAAATAAACCTTTTATGGTTGTTTCCATCTTCCCGCCCCTTTCTAGTCTATAGTTCGTATTTTGCTGACTTGTGGGTTATGATCACAAAGTATTAATTCTGAATGTTGCGTAATACCTAAAAAATAACAATATATAGGTATATTATACCATCTAGATGGTATTTATGCAAATCTAGATAGACGGTTTATGATAAAATCTAAGCTCAAGTTGTTGATTGCCCAACGCGAAGTTGCGACGGGGCAAAAAATCACGTATGAAAGTCTTGGTGCACAGGTCGGTTTATCGAAGAACACACTGGCCCGCCTTGCTGAGAATAAAACGGATCGGGTTGACTTCTTGACACTTGATAAGCTTTGCCAATATTTTCAATGCAATGTGGCGGACTTGTTAGAGTATGAAGCAAATCGATAACTCCGAATGTATCAACGCCAACTGGCTGTTGACCGGCCAAGGTGAGATGTTCAGCCCCGAGTCAAGCGCGGTTGGGACAGGGATGCAGGCATTGTGGGCAGCCTACCAGCAATTAGGGGAAAAGGAGCGAGCGCTTTTGGTGGAAGTGGCGAAGGCGTTTGCGGGTTCGGGATCATGCTAAACCGAATCCATCACAAAAAGGCTCGCCACGCACACCTGGCAGCAGGTGTGCTATAATTGGTTTGGCGTTTTCATTCGTAGGCATGGCGAAAGGAGCGGAACACGATGAACCCGCGCATAACTGAAAAACCGGCACCCACAGCCGCTCGGCGTGGAAACAAGCCGCAGATTACATCCACCAACGGTGCGTTACCACCGCTCGAAAACGGCGACCGCCTCAGCCGCGCTGAGTTCGAGCGGCGCTACGTCGCGCAGCCAGAAATTCTAAAAGCCGAATTAATCGAAGGAGTGGTCTACGTGGCATCCCCCGTTCGTGTCCGCCGTCATGGCTCACCGCATAGCAAAATTATCATATGGCTGGGCGTTTATTTAGAGGCAACCCCTGGTCTTGAGATTGCCGACAATGCCACGCTGCGACTTGACCTCGACAACGAACCACAGCCCGATGTCTCGGTCTGGATCGATGGTGGCAATGCCTTTGTCGATGACGATGATTACTTGCAAGGCGCGCCGGAATTGTTGGTGGAAGTAGCGGGCAGCAGTGCAGCTATCGATCTGAACCAGAAATTACAGGTGTACCGCCGCAATGGTGTGGCCGAGTATTTGGTCTTGTTGACCTATGAACAGGAAGTGCGCTGGTATGCTTTTGAGCAAGGTGAAACCGTGCAGATCGAACCAGACGCCGATGGCGTGCTGTGCAGCCGCGTCTTTCCCGGTCTGTACCTCCAGCCAACTCGCTTCTGGGCGGGCGATCTGGCGGGTGTACTCGCTGTGCTACGCAGCGGATTGGCCACGCCAGAACATGCTGCGTTCGTCGCACGCTTGCGGATGAACAACGCCAAGCTGTAGTCGCGACAAGCCTGTGGTAGAATAAGAAGCTCAGCGATCCATCATGCATATGCTAGGGTTGAAGAGGAAAACAGGAGGTACCTATGGTCGAGCTTATTGATCGAGTAGAGCTCAATGTGGATCAGTTTGGTCAGATTTCTTTGCCCAAGGGCCTCCAAGAAAAACTGGAACCAGGCATTGCCCTCATCGTTGAGACCCGTCACAATGGCGCGATTGGGCTACGCATTCAGCGTGTGCCGATCACGCCCATCATCAATGAGCCATCATCGCCACCACCTCAACTCATCGACAAAGATGGCATTCTTGTGGTAAGAGGCGAAGTGTCTGCTGATTTTGATTGGGATGCCTTTCTCCAGGATCGCGAAGCCCCGTTTCACACGCTAGAGCCGGCGGCGACATGAGATTGCTCTTTGATACATCGACGCTGATTGCTGGATTGGTGGAAGGACACCCTGCCCATCCTGTGGCCCATCCGTGGCTGCGCAGCGTCAAAGAGGGTCACCACGTTGGTTTACTCAGTGCTCACTCGCTGGCCGAGTTGTATTCAAAATTGACACGCATCCCTTTTGCCGCCGGCACATTGACGGCCGCCAAAGTTCAGCAAATCATCGAAACAGATATCAACCCTGTCTTTGAAGTGATTTCATTATCTGGCGATCATTATTTGACCGTTGTCAAGCATCTCGCCCAACAAAATTTGGTAGGTGGCATCATCTTTGATGCGCTCATCTTTTATGCCGCGGTCAAAGCAGAGGCGGATCAATTGCTCACGTTAAACCCCAAACACTTTCGCCAGATATATCCGGAATTCGCAGAACGCGTCATAGAGCCAGGATCAGAAGACTAGCGGCGAGTGCCTCAGTTTGATTGGTTGGCTTTCTTTGCAATTACGTATGACATTTTTGTCTTTTACACCAGCTTTGCTCGGGTAAGCAGGCATCCCCTATGGAGTATCTGGATTTCGAACTGCGCATCGGCGCTGGTACGGCGCAAAGTTATCCTGTCACCGTCGTGCGTTCGCCCGTGGGCGAGACCAGTGCGACAATCCAGTTGCCGTTGGACGATCCGGTGTTTAGAAAACATCTCCAAGCGGTCGAACAGGTACGCAGCGCCGTGGCACAGACACGCGGGGTAGGCGACACCGATCGCCAATTACGGTTAGCCGGGACGCAGGTCGCAGATGAGCTCGATACGGCAGAAGCCATCGGGCGGGCACTCTTCACTGCACTGTTGCCGGCTAAAGTGCTCACCTGCTACTGACGGAGTTGCGATGCCGCGCACGCGGCAGGCAAACGCTTGCGCTTACGGCTGCGCATCGAGGCACCGGAACTCGCCGTACTGCCTTGGGAATTTTTGTTTGACGAGGATGAAGGCGATTACGTTAGTCTCAATCAGGACACGCCGCTGACGCGTTATCTGGAGCTAGACCGGCCGCAAACGGCGCTCACCATCACGCCACCGATCCGCATCCTGGGTATGGTGGCTAGCCCGCGCGATCTTGCTGCGCTTGATGTAGCACAGGAGCAACAACGTATGGCGGCGGCTATCGATCATCTGGTGGAGAGCCGCACCGTCGAACTCACCTGGCTGCCTGGACAGACCTTACAAGCTTTGGACACAGCGCTGCGCGACAGCGGACATGAATGGCACATCTTTCATTTCATCGGGCATGGCGGATTTGATGCGCAGCGCGGCGAAGGGCTGCTTGCTTTGGTCGATGAGCGCGACGGCAACCAACACTTATTTCCTGCCAGAAATTTGGGTCGGCTCTTTGCCCGCCACCCGTCCATCCGCTTGATCGTGCTCAATGCCTGCGAGGGCGCACGCGCCAGTGAGACCAATCTCTTTTCCAGCGTCGGCGCTGTGCTGGCAGAACGGGGCGTCCCGGCCGTGGTCTCCATGCAGTACGAGATCACCGATCTGGCCGCGCTGGAATTTTCGCGCAACTTCTACGATGCACTCGCCCGCGGCCTGCCCGTCGATGCCGCCGTGACCGAGGCCCGCTATTACATCAGCATGAAGTTGGCCGACTCCTCGGAATGGGGCACACCGGTGCTCTATATGCGCGCGCCAGATGGCAACTTGTTTACCGTCGATATCGCCACTGCGATTTTCCGCGGACAGACACCGCCTGAAGTGCGGCCCGCGCCACCCGTGCCCCCCGCCGCACAACCTGCTGCACAAACCCATGCTGATACGGCGCCACCACCGCCGGCCAACGAAACCGAGCGCGGTCTCCAGATTCTGCTGCGCAAAGTGAAGCAGTTTTGGATCGAGGGAGTGTTGGAAAAGTCACTCTTTCAAAAAGTTCTGATCGACCTGGGCATGGAACGCATGCAAGGTGCGGTCGATAACCCGTGGGCTAGTACACTTGGGCGGAAATAACCATACTATTCTCCGGTGAATCAGTAGTGAATCAGTAGGACAGTGAGACAGTACAAACACTGTTCTACTGTCCTACTGATTCACTGTCTTACTTA
>JBBRVA010000419.1:0-7177 GCA_038247295.1 Caldilineales bacterium
CTCAGCGCCGTAGGCAGTCATGACCTTAGCCCCAAACCGCCCCAAACCAAGTTGATCGAATTTTTGCGACGCAAAACCATGCTCTTGGTGCTGGACAACCTTGAACAGATTCGGGAGGTCGCGCCCCTGGTGGCTGCGCTGGTCGCTGAATGCCCAGGACTCTGTCTCTTGGCCACCAGTCGTGAAAGGCTGCATCTGCGCGCCGAGCAACGCTTCAAAGTGCCACCGCTTGATCTAGCCGCCGCTGTCGAGCTATTTGTCCAACGCGCCCAGGCAGTGGATGCTGATTTTACCGCCACACCGCAGAACCAGTTGACGCTTGAAGCGATTTGCCAACGGCTCGACTATCTGCCGCTGGCAATTGAACTGTGTGCGGCGCAGATCGATATTCTCCCACCGGCCCAACTGCTGGCGCAACTGCAAACCCACCGCCTCGATCTGCTGGTGGATGGGGCGCACGATCTGCCGCCACGCCAGCGCACCCTGCGCACCGCCATCGACCACAGTTACCGGTTGCTGACGGAAGCGGAGCGCGGCCTTTTACGCTGCCTGGGCATTTTTGTTGGCGGGTGTGCCTTTGACGAAGTAGCAGCAGTACACGATTCGAGACAAGACAACAGCAGCGCACACCAGCCACTACTCTCCACGCTCCACTCGTTGATCGGCAAAAGCCTGGTACGCGCCGAGACGACATCCGCCGGTACACAACGCTTTCTGCTGCTAGAAACGATCCGTGAATTTGCCCGGGAGCAAGCGCGCACGCATGGGGAGGAAGATCAACTCCGTCAGCGTCACTATGCCGTCTATCTACAACTCTTCCGCACCGCCGATAGCCACTTGCGCGGGCCGGACGCCGCTCTTTGGTTTGCCCGCGTAGAACTTGAACAGGACAACCTGCGCGCCGCCTTCCAGTGGACGCACGAAGGCGCACGCTATGCAGAAATGGCGTGGTTGATTGTTGCCGCCAACTGGTTCTGGGAGCAACGCGGACTGCAATACGATGCGGGCAAGTGGTTGGTGCAACTGTGGCCTCACCGCCAGCAGTTAACCACTGATCTGCGCCTGGCGATTTGGATCATCCTCAACGCCTCCTCCACCCACATACCAGAAGCGTTTCAGCCGCTGAGTCGCTATCGCGATGAAACCCTGGCATTGCTAAAGGATTGCTCAGATAACCTCCTCCAATCCGCTGCCTGGAGTATTATGTCGTGGAATGTTACTGATTTTTCCCAGCGATCAGCGTATATGGAACGAGCGATTGCCTTTGCCCGCGCTGTTAGGGAATCGCCAGGTCTTGACCCTAAATTTTGCCTTCTCACCGACTGCGATTGGGTGCTGGGTACTGAGCTTTGGGGCTATGCCTATCGTTTGGCTGAACAAGGCGAAGTGGCGCGCGCCGAGACCCTTGCCAAGGAGAGTTTCAATCTCTTCCTAGCCCACGGCAACCGTTATGAACGATCTGGTGCGCTTGGACTATTGGGGCGTCTGGCACTGTTGCAGGGGGATCTGCCGCAGGCACACAAGTTACTTTCTGAAGCGGTGACCATCGCTGCGGCTGTCAACTACAAAGAGGTACAATGCCATTGGCAGCCACTCTTGGGTCTCGTTACCCTGTATAACGGGGACATGACAGCGGCGCGCCAATTACTAAGCGAGAGTCTGAGGCTCTGTATTGAATACAAAGACCCGCACATCTTAGCACGCAACTGCACCTATCTGGCGGAAACAGCCCTGTGCGAAGGGATACTAGACGAGGCCATACAGTGGTTGGCGCAAAGTGTGGGCTATCATGCCGATCCGGGGTCGATCACCACGACCGAGCTTCAGCGGCTTTGGGTCGCTGCCCGTCTGGCAACGGCGCAACAGCAGTATGAGCGCGCCGCTACGCTCTTTGGGCTGGCTGAGCAGATACATAGCCAGATCAAGTATGCGATTGTCGGGCCAATGCGTGCTCTGGCCGATGCGGCGCTAGTGACGGTGCGTGTGGCATTGGAACCGGCGATCTTTGCCGAGGCGTTCGCCACCGGGCAGCAGATGGCGCTGGCCGAGGCGTTTGCCAGCATTTTGACGCCACGCTCAATCACAGGTATGCATACGAAGACGTGAGTCATTACTACCTATACGCCAACCCTTCTTTTCGTTACGCCGACTTTCGCCCAGCTATCAACACGAAGAGTAGAATGTGCAATGAAAGTGGCCGCTCAAGCTTTGCACCAGATAGGTTGTACTCAAACCGCTATTGCTAATGATCACAATTCTTTCCATCTGAGTCAGTTGCCCCTTGAACGACGTTAATGTTGCCTTGTATTTTATCTATCTTCTCGATGTTAAAAACTTATGCTACAATTGGTTCATGCCAAGACTCGACTATCTTCACAATACTGTAAAAAATGCCTTGAGTAAAGCCGGTTGGGCAATTACAGCCGACCCATTTCGCATCTCTTTTGGCATTCGCAAAGTGTATGTGGATTTGGGCGCAGAAAAGAGTCTGTTAGCCGCCGAAAAAGGTAGCGAAAAAATTGCGGTTGAAATCAAATCGTTTATTGGCATCTCAAAAATGAATGATTTGGAAAATGCTATCGGTCAGTATATCGTCTACCGCACCTATTTGCACGAAGTCGAACCGGAGCGTCTGCTCTATCTTGCCGTCGATAGCGAAGCCTATGCCGAAGTATTTTATGACATTTCTGGGCGGATATTGCTGGATGTCAACCATATCAAGCTCATTGTTGTTGATGCCGATCGGGAGGAGATTACCGAATGGATAAGCTAACTCGCTATGCAACGATCATAAAAACAATTTTACAAGAAGATGGGGAGCACAAGCCTTCACATGGTGATATTACGCCGTTACTTGTTTTTGACGATGAACATCACAGCTACCAACTGATGTATGTCGGCTGGGATCGTCGCCGTCGTGTCCACGGCTCCATTTACCACCTGCGCTTAGAGAATAACAAAATTTATATCGAAGAAGACACCTCAAACCAGCCCATTGCGGAAAGTTTACTAGCGGCTGGTGTACCCAAAGAAGATATTGTGCTGGCCTTTCATTCCCCGGACAAACGCCAATATACTGACTTTGCGCTCGCTTGATTGATATAAAGCTTGCTATCAAAACTATGCCTTGCCCAGCGGCAAAATTTTGTAAGTGAGATATTCCCCCAGCGGACCCATCGGTTCATCGTACACAAACATCGCTAACTCGTGGACGGTGTATTGCAGATCGAGCCTGCGCACGGCGAGTTCGTCGTACAACTGGCGATACACATCGACTGGCTGTCCACCCATCATCACCGTCATGTGAAACTGATAGTCGGGTCCATCGTAGTTGGCCTGGGTGTTGCCAAAACGCTGCGCCAATTCCTGGTTGAGCCGATTGTGCAACTGGCGAAGTTCCGCTTTTTCTTGGACAGCCAACCACAGAATGCCGTATTCCATGCCATTGAAGTTGCCGATCTCCAGTTGAAGTTCCGTCAGGTGGACAGTAAAAGGCGGAATGGTTGCCGCCAACTCTGCCATGTACGCTTCGAGCGGCGCAACATCTACCATGGCAAAGGGCTGTTTAAGTGAGATGTGCGGCGGCAAGCGGACATGAAGCGTGCCCGTGCGATAGGTTTGGTGAATCTCCCAGGCCAGTTTACGCACCCAGTTGTACACTTCTCTGTTCGCCAGCAAAGCGAATGTGGCTTTCATGCTTTATCTCCTTCATCGCCTATTTTATCTACTTGGCGCACGCGCTGCCATTGATCAACTTTCGCGATCCGGCAGACAGTACACCAATGTTTTTAGCTCGGTTGCGATCTGCTCGGTGCTAACAGCCATCCGTTCTAAATGGCCTTCAATCCGATTTAGCCGCTGCATGTTTTCATCCATCATTTGGCTATAGTTGCGCTGACCAAAGAACTTGCCTTTGAACATAATACCAAAAAAGCCTATAATACACACGTTACCCGTCAAAGTAACATGAGCAATGTTACCCGTCAAAGTCAAAGGTCGCGCGCCCCCACAAATGATCCACGAAAACCCGAACACGAAAACCCGGCCATAAATGACCGGGCTAAATTCACGCGTCCCGATGGGACGGACATGTCCTCGTCCCGTCGGGACGGTTGACCTTCGCCCGGTCATTTATGGCCGGGTTTTCGATTCATCCCCATAGATAGCGCTCATCGTATTCAACGTTGTGTTTTTGTAAAAACTCTATATATTCCTCTTGGAAATTTCTTTTCTCGTGATGGGCGCGTTGATTCCGAATGTAACCGGCCACCGCTTCCAACCCAGATTTGCTGACGCTGAAGGCGCCGTAACCTTCTTGCCAGGCAAAATCGGCCAACGCCGGGAAGGTCTCGTGAATCCACTTGGAGGAATTCCCTTTGATGTATTGAGCGATCTGGCTGGGCGCGAGCGTCGGCGGCGCCATGACCAGGGCGTGAATATGGTCGTCGATGCCGCCAATTTGCAACGCCGTCAGCTTGTGTTTGCGCGCCACACCGCCCATATATTCCCATACGCGTTGCTCAATCTCCGGCTTGATCCAGGGGCGGCGATATTTCGTGCTAAAGACGATATGATAGAAGAGCGACGTGTAAGTGTGTGCCATGTAATCCCCTACAAAATCAGGCGTCCTGCTAGACGTGGTGTGTATAGCCCTGGTTCCGGCCATTCGTAACCAGGTTAAAATAAGGTTATCCCTACGGGACCAACTGTCCCATAGGGACACCTGATTTTAGACAGGATTTACCACACCCCGTTCCGTAGGGACGTTTGATATGAAATTTGTGCATCCGATGAGACGGGATTTGGATAGTCGGAGACTATGGATTTGATAGCTTTTGTTGGGGTTGGGGGTAAGTTTGGATATAGTGTTCAATAATTTGGTTTATTTTACTTCTCACAACGACAGGCTCCACAATTGCTCGGAAAGTTTCTCTTGTTCCACCTGTACCTATGATAGTTACGTGGCCAAAATTTAATAACCTGCCCAAAATATTCTGCTCAACCGCAACACTTTCTAGCTTTGGCAACAGCATTTCAAGTGTTCGTCGGCGAATAAAGCCAGTTTTGGCAATTACTCGCCGATCTGTTACTGCAAACTCAGTGGTAAGCATAATAATTAACGCTTGAAACCCAACTCCAATTGAGGATAAGAAAAACAAAACAGAAAATAAGAGCAAAAACAATACCATTATCCCTGATGTTTCATCTTTGACGCTAGCCGAACTCAAAGCATAAATAAGGAAGGCAACACTTACAATTAAAGGAACCACAGCCTAAATAAAAACTGCTGGATGTACACGGGCCGAAAAGAGAATTCTTTCACTGGGCATCAAATTATTTTGGATGTAGCTCATCATGATCTCCCTAAATAGTAATATTATGTTGGATTATCAAAACTAAGGTGGGTGTTTAGCATTTATGCGGGACTGGCGTTGATTAACTACAACGCATAAAACTTAAATCAGGTAGCGCCATCATTATACAAGCAAATTAATTGATTACAAAATCTTTTTTTCAAGTTTTTATGAAATTAATCTGCAATCAAACTTGTAAAAAACAAACGCAGGTAGATCTCCCTCATCTACCTGCGTTTGTTTCAAAATAACCAAATTTTACGAATTCTACTACCCGTTTGGCCGTTCCAGCTATCCTTCAGCGAATCCGATACAAAGCGCCACCACGGACGGTTAAAACGTAGAGTGCGCCATCTGGGCCGGCGGTGATCTGGACTATCCTCGGCAAGACAGCTTCTTTTTCAGCGAACAATCTGAGACTGAACTGGCTCTTCCAGCCACAAAGCCAGGCCCAGCCCGAAAAGACCTAGGGCAAACAGGGTGCGGAAGAGGAGAAAGACGGCTGTTACCTCCGCGCCACTAAAGAGAAAAAAGCCAATAAACCCCATGAGTCCGGTTGCCAAAGGCAGCCACGGCCAGCGCCCTAAGATCGGCTGGCGCAGACTGGCAATTCCAAACCCAATTAAACCAATTAACATGACGGCTAATCCGATGAGAACGAGTATAAAAAGGTCAAAGGTTAATATAGGCATGAAGCTCACATGACCAACCGCCAGCAAAATGCCACCGCCACAAAATAGGCGCAACGCATTTTTGCCAAACCGACCTACACGCCCAACATACAGCCAGAAATAGGCCACATATCCGGCGATTAAAGCCACTTGCCCAATCACAATCAGCACTCTATCCTGCCCCGAAATCACATCCGGCATCGATCTAAAAAGGAAAAGGCGGCTCATTTCATTGAGCTTATTGACAAGAAAGAGCAAATTACCAAACATGAAGGCTACGCCACCCCATTGCGCGACCCGATTACTTAAGCACATTGCTGCATTCTCCTACGGCTATCTGCCAGGCCCGCGATTGGTCGGCAGCCAAATCGAGCGCTAAACGCACGCCTTGCCGATCCAACATTTCCCCGTGCGCGCTCTCCGCCGGGATCAAGGCGAGCATTTCGGGGGTAGGTACTTGCTTAAACGAACTTTCGACTAAGAATTTCATTGGCTAAGTCTCCTTTCACGGGTATCAGCGCGGTTCATTATCTGCATGTAGCTCACAGCACAATGACCTTTATAGCCATCATTATCGCACCTTCGGGGATCAGGGGCATGCGCTTGTTTACCTATCTTCAGTGGGGAATTTTCCTTAAACCCCAACCATGTGGACAGGTAAAATTACCTAGCCTAGCGAAGATAGAAGGGAATAGCAAGGTAGGTAAACAAGCGCACATCCTTGTCTCCCTGTTTACCTATCTACCTGTTTCCCTATTTTCTACCTCTACCGCAAATATTCGTCAACTAAAAACGCCGCGCAGGCTGAAGGTTCAACAGCAAATTTGATCATTGATCGATTCATCCAACTACCGGCTGAGTCAGCACGCCATTTTTCCGGTGCAGATCGAAGCCGATTTTATCGACCCCAACGTCGTAAGCCTGACGACAGAATTTGTGGTAAAGCACCTTCAGCCCAGCGGATAGGGAAGCGGATTTACGCGGATACACGCGGATTTCAAACAGTGAAATCCGCGTGCAAAAACTTAGCTAGCCTCTCCTAACTTAATCACGCCTTTGACGTAACTTTTATCGCCGTGCAAAATCTGTTGCATCAGGATCGGGTACTGCCCGAGCGGCGCAACATGCGTAACCAGCGGGCGCAGATCAAAG
>JBBRVA010000420.1:0-7126 GCA_038247295.1 Caldilineales bacterium
GATCGTCAGCCTGTTGGGGCGCGGCGAGGCCGCGCTCGATTTTAATCCCCTTTCCATGCAAAATTTCTACATCAAAGGCATCTCGTTGATCGCGGTCTCTGGCCCCGCTGGCTATCTTTATCCCAACGCCAGCCGCGATCCGCGTCTGACCGCCGATCATTACACCGCCGACCGCAACGCCGCCCACATGCTGTCGCTCATGGCGGATGGACGCCTCGAGCCCAAACGCTTGATCACTCACCGCTTTCATTACAGTGAAATGGCCCAAGCGTACGAAATGGCCTACACCCGCGAAAAGTCGATGCTAGGTGTAATTTTTAATTGGCAGGATGAAGGGATGACACGATGACTGAGCTTGTCGAAGTCATCGTGTCATCCCTTCATCCTGCCGACCTGTCCGGAATAAACTGTTACTCAATCAAGCTATACCCATAAGGAGCCGCTATCATGCCCAAGCTACGTCTATTCACCCTGTGCGCCCTGGTCGTCACCCTTTTGCTGGCCGCTTGCCAACCAATCACGCGCCCGGCGGAGTCTGTTTCTGCGGGGCAAATGGCCGACATTAACGGCATCAAGCTCTACTACGAAATTCATGGCGAGGGCGCACCGCTGATTTTGCTGCATGGCGGGTTGGGCAATACCGGCTATTGGATGAATCAGATCCCCGTTTTTGCCGAAAGCTATCAGGTCATTGCCATCGATAGCCGTGGTCATGGCCGGTCGACCTTTGACGAGCAACCAATTAACTATGCACTGATGGCGTCGGATGTCATTGCGCTAATGGATTACCTGCAGATCGAAAAGGCTGACCTTGTCGGTTGGAGCGATGGCGGCATCATCGGCCTGGATATGGCGATCCACCACCCAGAGCGGTTGAATAAAGTTGTCGCCTACGGGGCCAATTACAATCCATCGGGCGTGAATCCTGACATCGGCACCAATGATCGCTTCAACGCCTTCATTGAACAGGCGGCGGGGGATTACCAAAAGCTCGCCGCCGATCCCACGCAGTGGGATGCCTTCCTGGCCAACATTGGCAACATGTGGGCAACCGAGCCAAACTACAGCGCCGAACAACTGGGCAGTATTACAACGCCAATCTTGGTGCTAGACGGCAGAGAGGAAGAAGCAATCCTGACGGAGCACGCGATTGAGATGCAAGGCCTGATCCCTGGTTCCGAGTTACATTTGATCCCCGGCACCGGTCATTTCGCCATGTGGGAAAAGCCAGAAGAGTTCAACCAGATCGTGCTCGATTATTTGGCCAAGTAAGCATCAGTGAGACAGTAGGACAGTAGGACAGTGAGACAGTAGGACAGTGAGACAGTGAGACAGTGAGACAGTAGGACAGTGAGACAGTAGGACAGTGAGACAGTAAGACAGTGAGACAGTAAGACAGTAAGACAGTTCCCTCTGACTCACTGCCCTACTGTTTTACTGCCCTACTGACTTACTGTCCTAGCGGTTGTCATAGCGCACGCTACACGCAACACGGAGGGCCAATGCGGATCGTCACCGGCTGTATCGAACACGAGACGAGCACCTTTACCCCCGTGCCCACCACTTGGGCAAGCTTTTTTGAACGTTTTGGCGAGGTACGGGGTGCGGCGATTTTAGAAAAGTTCCGCGGCACCAACACCCCCACCGGCGGTTTTATCGAAGGCGCCGACGTGTACGGCTTTGAATTGATTCCCACCATTTTTGCCGAAGCACACCCCAGCGGCCCGGCGTCGCGCCCAGTCTTCGACCGGCTAGTCAACGAACTGCTGGATGGCATTCGAACCGCGGGTGCGATTGATGGCGTTTTGCTCGAGTTACACGGCGCAATGGTAGCCGAGGGTGTTGACGATGGCGAAGGTCACATCCTGGCCGCCGTACGCGAACTGGTCGGCCCCATCATTCCGATCATTGCCCAGTTGGATATTCACTCCAGCATCTCGACGCGTATGGTGGCCAACGCCGATGCCCTGATTGGGCGCGAGAGTTACCCCGAGATCGACATGGCGGCCCGCGGCCGCGAGTGCGCCGATGTGATGGTGCACATTCTTACCGAAGGGTTGCGGCCTACGATGGCGTTGCATCAATTGCCCATGATCTGGGGCATGAATCAGGTGACGGCGCATGCGCCGATGCGCGAAGCGATTGCCGAATTGCACCGCATTGAAGCCCAGCCGGGTGTCATCTGCGGCTCGATTGCGACGGGCTTTCCTTTATCCGACGTACCGGACATGGGTTCTTCCGTCTACATTGTCACCGACAACGACCAGGCGCTGGCACAACGGTACGCCGATGAGTTAGCCGCCTGGATCTGGGCACGCCGCGCCGATTGGCAACTGGCTATGCCCAACATGGCCACGGCATTGGCAACGGCACAGGCACAAAATCGCTACCCGGTGATCTTCGCCGACCGCAACGACAACCCTGGCGGCGGCGCGCCGGGCGACAGCACCGGCCTCTTGCGCATTTTTGTGACGGCAGGGCTGGAGGATGCCTGTGTGCTTTATATTGTCGATCCGGCAGCAGTGGCACAATGCCAACAGGCGGGGGTGGGCGCAACCTTGACCCTCGACGTAGGAGCCAAATCGTCGCCATTACAGGGCGAACCGGTGCGCATGACGGTCGAGGTGATGGCCTGTTCTGATGGTCACTTCCACTACGATGGCCCCATGTACGCCGGTCTTGAATGCGAGATGGGGCCATCCGCCTATATCCGCCAGGGCGGCATCCATGTGATCCTGACCAACGGGCGCGACCAGCCCTTTGACACGGCGTTTGCCCGCACGCTGGGCCTGGATCCGCGCCAGATGCGCTACATTGGCGTTAAATCTGCCGCCCACTTCCGCGCCGCCTTTGAACCGTGGGCGGGTGCGATCTACGTGGTCTCCGAACCTAGCGTCCACAGCGCCGACACGGGCACGCTCAAGTATCACCACTTGGGGCGGAAGTTGTATCCGTTTGATCCGCTTTGAGTTTGACAGACATTATCTGGCGTAACGGCGTTGCGGAGATAGGTAGACAGGGAAACAGGTAGACAGGTGATATCAACTTGTTTCCCTGTCTACCTATCCCCCTGTCTACCAACTCGTAAGGCTTATTCCGCATAGGGCCTAACCGATACCGTGTTTTCCGACCTTTTAGGTTTTTACATCACGAACGCGCTTCACCTACCCACCACTCAATCTACTGTAAAGGAGCACACCATGACAAAGTCTAACCCTCTCTTCAACCCCCTGAACCGTACAATTCTCACCCGGCGGCAACTGCTCAAAGCCGGGGCGGGCAGCATGAGTGCGCTGACCTTGCTGAGCCTGGCTGGTTGCCAAACGGTGGCCCCAGGCGCGGCGCCGGCGGCCGGTGACGCGCCGGCGGCGGCTGGCCCAAGCAAATTGACGATTGGCTATGATGGCGACATTATCAAGCTTGACCCGGGCATCCAGCAAACGGGCAACGACTGGCCGGCGGCGGCATTGGTCTACAATCGCTTGGTCGAATATGACAACACGATGATGGATCCGGTGCCAAGTTTGGCCGAGTCGTGGGCCGTTTCCGATGATGGGTTGACCTACACCTTCCAGTTGCGCCAGGGCGTCAAGTTCCACAGTGGGCGCGAAATTACGGCGGAAGATGTAGCCTACACCTTTACGCGCAATTTTGAGATTGGTCCCAAGGGACGTTTTGCTGGCTACATGCTGGCCGTGGACACCTTTGAAGCAACCAGCCCATCTGAGTTCGTGATCCACTTAAAGCAGGTTGATGTCAGCTTCTTCCCCAACTTGGCGGTGATGGCCGCCTCGATTGTGGACAAGGAGACAATTGAGCAGGTGGAGACCCACCCGATCGGCTCCGGTCCGTATGAATTTGTCGAGTGGATCCCCGGTGAGCGTGTGGTCTATCGCAAATTCAACGATTACTGGGACCAGGAGAAACTGGCGCAGTGGCCGGATGAAATTGTGACGATTCCAATTCCCGAAGTGCAGACGCGCGTGGCCAACTTACAGAGTGGCCAGGTCGACATTGTCACCAGCATTCCGCCGGAATTCTTCGATCAGATTGCGAGCGATCCCAATCTACAACTGTTGGGGCAAGAGGTCACGGCTTCCTATCTGTGTTTGATCTTTAGCAACGAACGCCCGCCCTTCCAAGATAACAAACTGCTGCGCCAGGCGATTGCCCGTGCCATCGACAAAGAAGCGATCCTGCAAAACGTCTTCTTTGGTTCCGGCGAGACGCAATGTAATCTGCTGCCTTCTACGCACTGGGCCTACAGCGAACTCGATTGCCCCGCGCGCGATCTGGATGAGGCGCGGCGCTTGCTGGCCGAGTCGGGCTTTGACCCCGCGACCAAGATCACCTTCCGCACCTTTACCGGTCAGGAATTTGGCGTGCCGGTGGCGGAAATCATCCAGAGTAACCTGACGGAGATTGGGCTGAACGTGGAAATTGAACCGCTCGAATGGGCCTTCTATGTAGAAGATGCCTGGGTTGGGCGCAACTTCGAGATGACGCTGGCCTGGTACACGCGCGAGATCGACCCCGACGGCCTCTTTAGCAGCGTTCTGCGCAAAGAGCAGGGCAACAACCCCATGCGCTACTTCAATCAGCAGGTAGAAGATCTATTTGACAAGGGCAAGGCCACAGCCGACCCGGAAGCCCGCAAGCAGATCTACGAAGAGATCATGGACATCGCCATCCTGGACGACACCCCGCTCGTCAAACTCAAGACGATGGAGATCAAATGGGCAGCTAACAAGAAGGTGGAAGGTTTTACCATTCTACCCAAGGGTCTGCCAAACTTTTTTGATTGGAAATACGTGGGGTAGGTAAGTGACAGGATGAAGGGATGACAAGATGACAGAGGGGCGCGCCATGTCATCTTGTCATCCCTTCATCTTGTCATCCTGTCATCCTAAAAGGAACGTTCAACGCATGCAACAATACATCTTACGCCGCTTGGTGCAGATGGTCTTTGTGCTTTTATTGTTTTCGATGGTTGTCTTCACCGTGTTGCGTCTGGTGCCGGGTGATCCGGTGGCCGCCCAGTTAGGATTAGAGGCGAGCCAAGAAGCCTACGCGCAATTGCGTCAGGAGATGGGGCTGGACAAGCCGATCTATGTCCAATATATGGTCTGGCTGGGGGAAGTTTCGCGCGGTGACTTTGGCACGTCGTGGCGCTCACATCAGACCGCGATCTCGCTGATTCAGCGCCGTTTCCCGGCTACGATTTGGCTCACACTGGCGTCGATGGCGATTGGTTTGCTCATTAGCATTCCGCGGGGGATTGTCTCGGGCGTGCGGCCGCGCTCTGTGTTGGCCCAATTTGCCACCTTCTTCTCGTTGGTGGGCATCGCTTTGCCCAGCTTCTGGTTGGGGCTGATGCTCTTATTAACGCTGGCGGTGACGCTGCGCTGGTTGCCGCCCTCCGGCTACATTTCACCACTGCTCGATCCGGTGATGGGGTTGAAGTTTCTCGCTATGCCGGCGATTACCTTGGGCATTGGCCTGGCCGCACCGTTGACCCGCTTTATCCGATCGGGCATGTTGGATGTCATGAATACTGATTACATCCGCACCGCGCGCGCCAAGGGCCTGGTCGACCGGCTGGTGATCTTTCGGCACGCGCTCAAGAACGCCATGCTCGCGGTGGTGACGATTTTTGGCGTCCTACTGGGCAATTTGCTGGGTGGTTCGATTGTGACCGAATCGGTCTTCAACTGGCCGGGCATCGGTACGCTGCTGCTCCAAGCGATCCAACAGCGCGACTATGGCATTGTCCAGGGTGTAGTGCTCTTTATCTCGCTGATCTTTATGGTGGTCAACCTGCTCGTCGACCTTACCTATGCGTATCTTGATCCGCGCATTCGGTATCAGTAGATCGACCGTAGGCTGAGCTTGTCGAAGCCGGCTTCGACAAGCTCAGCCTACGGTCGAATAGTGATTTTTGCGTAAATCCTAATCAGTGGATTTTACGTAGGTAAACAGGTAAATAGGTGATATTACTTGTGTACCTGTTTCCCTGTCTACCTATCTACCCTTCAAAACAGTGGAGCCCAAATTGTCGACAACGCTTGCCGCAACTTTGCAACAGGAAAGCCCACAACCCCCAGCGCGGGCGGCGCGTGGCATCGAGTTTATCAAAAGTGTGCTGCGCAATCGGCTGGCGGCGATTGGCGTGCTGATTGTGGGCGGGCTGATTTTGGTCGCGCTCCTAGCCCCTTGGCTGGCCCCCTACGATCCGGAGCAGCAATTTTCTAGCGACGCCCGCCAGCCGCCTTCGGCGCAATATTTCTTTGGCACCGACACGATTGGCCGCGACAATTTCAGTCGCATCCTTTATGGCACGCGGGTTTCGCTATTAGTCGGCGTGGCGTCGATGGTCTTTGCCAGCATGCTGGGGGTCACGATTGGGCTGGTGGCGGGCTACTATGGCGGCTGGCTTGACACCGTGCTCATGCGCACGATGGATGCGCTGCTGGCTTTCCCGGCGGTGTTGCTGGCGATCTTTATCATTGCCGTGTTGGGGCCATCGTTGCTGAATGCGATCTTGGCGGTTGGCATTGTCTATACACCCACCTTCGCCCGTCTAATCCGCGCCAGTGCTCTCTCCATTCGTGAAAAAGAATATCTGGAATCGGCGCGGGCGATTGGGTTGCGCGACGGCCAAATCATGCGCCGCGTCATTTTGCTCAACAGCCTGTCGCCAATTGTGGTGCAGTTTTCGTTGGGCGTCGGCTACGCCATCCTGGTGGAAGCGGGGTTGAGTTTCCTGGGCTTGGGGGTGCAGCCACCGACGCCAGCCTGGGGTTCGATGTTGGGCTATGGCCGCAATTATATGGCGATTGCGCCTTGGCTGACGGCCTTTCCCGGCTTGGCAATCTTTATCACAGTGCTGGGCTTTAACTTTGTCGGCGACGGGCTGCGCGAAGCATTGGATCCACGCATGCGCCGGATTTGAGATGAGGTGTACGACTGAGCTTCACAACTTGCCAAAGGAACAACGATGCTGATTTTCGATGGTGATTATCCGATGGCGCCCGGTGCGCTGGATCTGAACCGCAACCTGACCTTGTCGATTGCTGAGGCGCGCACCGTGCCGGACAAAGATCCGGACACCCGTTCGCCCAACGCC
>JBBRVA010000421.1:0-7124 GCA_038247295.1 Caldilineales bacterium
GCGCACATTTCCGCATTCCCCACTTGCGCAAGTTCCATAGCCCAGCTACACTTCCAATCGTCACCAACGTTCTTGACTCAAGGACGCTTACTCTTGCAACCAAGACTGAAAGGAAACATCATGTCCAGCGCGACCCCACTTAAAGTTCATATCACCGGCGTTTATGGCCTGATCGGCAACCTCGCCTACCAACACCTGGTTGCCCAGCCGGAGAAATACGATGTTTACGGCAGCGGGCGGCGGATCATGAGTTCGGCGCGGGCTGATGCCGACCGCGTCACCCGGCTGCCGGATGACCATTTCGTGATCGCCGATCTGGCCGATGCGCAAGCCATGAACAACGCGATGGCCGGCATGGATGCCGTGTTGCATATTGCTGCCGTGCCCGACCCCAGCGCCTCGTTTGAGGATGTGTTGAGCAGCAATATCGTCGGCACCTACAATGTGTTGGAAGCTTGCCGCAAAGCGGGCATCAAGCGTCTGGTCTATGCCAGTTCGATCATGGCGACCTGGGGCTATTTTGTCTATCAAGAACCCTATCGCGCCATCTACGAAGGGCGGCAGGCTGATATTCCCGCCGTCATCCCCAAGGTGAAACACACGGATCCGACCCATCCCACCGAACCCTACTCGGCGAGCAAAGTGTGGGCCGAGGGCTTCTGCCACACCTATCACGACAAGTATGATTTCTCGATCGTCTGTCTGCGGATTGGCGGTGTCAACAAAGCGGATCGGGCCGACAGCCCGCCGTCCAAAGCCGTCTGGTGTAGTCATCGCGATGTGCAGAATATCATCCATTTGGCCCTTGATGCCACCGCCGAGCCGCGTTTCGACATCTGTTATGGTGTCTCCGATAACCAACAGCGCTGGGTAGATTTGGAGAACTCAAGAGCGCGGTTGGGCTATGTGCCGCAAGATGGGGCTTAGAGGCGCCCATCAACCCATGACCCAAGCATTTGCTAACCTGATCGCCCTTCTGCGTCGTCCAGAAATTCTCGCCATTTGCGCCGTCGTCTTTATGGCCGATGTGCAGATGGGCATCGTCGCATCGACTTTTTCACTTTATGCGGGCAGCCTGGGCGCAACCCCAGCCTTGATCGGCGCCCTGACTGGCTTTACCAGCCTGATCGCGATGGGCGCCGCGCTGCCGATTGGCGTCCTTTCCGACCGCCGCGGCCGCCGCAATGTGATCGCGGCGGGCATGCTCTGTTTTGCGTGTGCGCCCTGGCTTTATACGCTGGCCCCTAATGCTTGGTGGCTCTTTCCAACACGGGCGCTGGCTAGCCTAGGCGCGCTCGCTGTCTTTATGGTCAGTGCTGCCTATCTGGGCGACATTGTCACACGTCAAGAGCGCGGGCTGGCGGTAGGTATTTTTGCCACCGCCATGAGCCTGGGCTTTACGGTTGGCCCGGCGTTGGGCGGTCTGATCGCCGCGCGCTACGGCTACCATGCCAGCTACTATCTAGCCGCGTTGCTGGCGCTGATCGGCTTTGGCGTGGCGTTGAGGGGTTTAAAGAGAATCAGTGCACCATCACTCTCGCCAGGTCGATCTCCATCTGTGGCGCAATCCCCGGCGCCACCAGGTCGGCTCCGCCTGTTGCTGCGCAATCCCTTGCTAATGGCGGCGAGCCTGGGCAATTTGTGTAACAATATGGCCTATGGCGTGCTCTTCGGCTTTTTCCCCCTCTATGCCGCCACGCTGGGGCTAGATGAAGCCGCGATCGGCGGTCTCTTTGCTGCCCGCGCCCTGGCCTCGACGGTGACGCGGCTGCCAACCGGGCTGCTGACCACGCGCTTGCCCAGCCACCTTCTGCTGTCCGCCGCGCTGCTGCTGGACCTGCTCGTGATGTTGGCGCTGGCCGGCACAACCCAACCGCTGCTGCTCGCCCTCTTGCTGGCCGGGGATGGCATTGCTTACGGCATGTTTCTCACCGCGGGGCAGTCGTTGGTTACAGAAACCGCGGGTGCTGCAGAACGGGGCGCGGCGATTGGTCTGTATACGGTGGCCGGCAGCATTGGCGGTGCCGCCGGACCTTTTGCCCTGGGGCTGGTTGCCGAGGCCTGGGGCCTGGCCTCGGTTTTTGTGGCGACCGCCGCGCTCATGCTGCTCGGCGTGGCGCTGCTCTGGGTCTTGAGCGTGCGCCAGCGGCGATTGGCGGTTTTGCCTGGATGAGGCTTTGCTCTCAATTGCACTTGACGAGCCATGCGATTCGCCTTACAATTGTTCTATGGCAAAAGATATCATTCACGTAGCCGTCAAGCAGGCCCTGATTAAGGATGGGTGGACAATTGTGGCCGATCCTTATCCACTCCAATATGCAGAATTTTCACTGCGCGCCGATCTTGCTGCGGAACGAACATCGCCACCAGAAGCGACTGTTCGCAGAATCATTGTGGAAGTTAAATCTTTCGTCGGGCTCTCCTTTATTCATCAATTCCAACAAGCGATTGGTCAGTATAGCATGTATCGGGATGCGATTGAACTGAATGGTCTTGACTATGAGGTCTATCTGGCGGTGAGTAATGAAGCCTATCAAGATAACTTTTATCAGACTGCGGTACAGAACAGCATTAAAAAGCATGATCTGAAACTTGTCGTTGTTGATATAGACGGGGAACAGGTGCTCATATGGATAAACTAAAGCATTATCAGGCGGTAATTCGTAAAGTACTTAGTGAATACGCCGCTTTTTTACAATCCTCGCCGGACCTAAACTATAAAGTGGCAATTTTGTTTGATGATGAGCATGCACAGTATGCCGTACGGCGCATCGGTGCATGGGAGAAGAAGCGCTTTCGCTATACGGATATCCATATTTCCATCACCAACGGCAAGATATGGATTGAAGAAGACATGACCGAAGATGGCATTGCTACTGCCCTTTTGGAACAGGGTATTCCCAAAAGCGATATTGTGCTAGGCTTCCAACCGCCCTATGTGCGTGAACAGATGGAGTTTGCGGTTGTGTAGTTGATTTTGTGCTTGTTCATCTTTAACTGATCTTGGGTGTTGCTATCACCGGCCATGTCAACACCCCGGATGGTGATTTCATTGGTCGTGATCCTCGTCACGATCCAAGAATCCCCATTGGGTGTTTGTCGATCTGTACCCACCTCGCCTACAATGAGGTAAAAACAGAGCACCCGAAATTCATGACCCAAGCATTCACCAACCTGACTTCTATCCTGCGTCGCCCAGAAATACTTGCCATTTGCGCCGTCGTCTTTATGGCCGATGTGCAAATGGGCATTGTCGCTGTTTCGCTTAAGTAGGTCACGGCTCTGGCGTGACACACCGTTGTTAAAAAACCCTGGTTCCACGAGGTTCCGTCAAGTGCAATGGTGTCACGCCAGCGGCATGACATCGAACGCGCCGCGTAGGTTATATCAGAGGTGTGACATGGTGTATTTGATGAACTATGGGGGGGCAATCGCGCACTTTTACAACGGCGTGTCACGCCAGAGCCGTGACCTACTGTAGTGAAAAGAGGAAAGTTGATTTTTATGTCCACTCAACCCCATCAACCCAATGATCCATTACTAGACAACGAAACGGCCCACCACCTGGCCGCCGCGGTGCGCGCCGCCTGCATCGCCGCCGCGCTAGACGGCTACGAAATGGCGGCGATCAGCGGTCTTTGTCCGGAGGGAGCCTGGGAGGCGGCTGTCAGCGCTATGCAGCGGCTTGATCTGACGCCGCTGCTTGCTCAAATGGCCGTGGGCGACCAAAACTCCAGCCGGTGACCTTCGGGATCACGCAAGTAGAAAACTTGCGCGCCCCAGGCATGATCGCGGATCGGCCCTGGCGCGCCGCCATTGGCTTGGAGCACTTGCCACACAGCTTGGATGTCATCGACTTGAAAGGTCAACGTGATACCGGCGCCTCCGCTGCTTTTGATCGTGGCGCGCCGCTCGTCGGCAACACTCAAGTGCGCACTCGCCGTCAATTGAAATTCGACAAACCAGTCGGATTCATGCGTCATGGGCAACGCGAGCACATGGTGGTAGAAATCAACCGTCGCCTGCCACTGTTGGCAGTAAAGGATCGTGTTGGTCGTTTTGAAGTATAGATGCTCGGCCATAGAAAGTTTCCTCGTCGATCCCCTTCCGGGAAGGGTATATTTAACAGTATCGTACGCGGCGTTATCCTTCCCGGAAGGCGTCTACGAAAGTTGAATCGTTACTAAAATAAATCTGCTGCTGCGGAGGGAGCACGCGAGTGCGACTCTAATATGAGAGCCGCACGTAGGCGTGCTCCCTCCGCGATAACTAGACATAAAAGGATTATCACATGCACGTCACCACCGTATTATACAACGCCAATATCCGCACAATGGATTCAATCAGCCCGCGCACCGAAGCCATTGCCATTGCTGGTGATCGCGTAGTCGCAACGGGTAGCAACGCCGCGATGCGCGCCTTGTTATCCGCCGCCGGCCGTGCTGTTGATCTGCATGGCCAGACCGTGCTCCCCGGCTTGATCGACGCCCATCTCCACTTTCTTATGTATGGTCTCAGCCTGACCGAGATCGACCTGATCGGCGTGCCAACGTTGGCGGCGGCGCAGGCGCGGGTGGCCGAACGCGCCGCTAACACCCCGGCTGGGCGCTGGTTGGGCGGCCGCGGCTGGGATCAGTCGCTCTGGCCCGGGGCTGCCTTTCCCACCCGTTACGACCTGGACGCGATCACGTCTGAACATCCTGTTTTCTTGCGCCGCAAGTGTGGTCATGCTGGGTGGGCCAACAGCCAAGCGCTAGCCCTGGCCGGCATCACCGCCGCCACGCCCGATCCCGACGGCGGCGAGATCGAGCGCGACCCGGCCACTGGCGAGCCGACCGGTATTCTCAAGGAACGCGCGCTCGAACTGATTGGGCGCTTGCAGTTACAGCCCACCGAAGCCGAGGCGGTCGACGCCATCAAACTGGCCATGCGCAAGGTGCATGCGATGGGCATTACGGGCGTCCACAATATGGAAGGCGCGGCCGCGCTGCGCGCCTTTCAGCAATTGCGCGCAGCGGGTGAGCTGAAATTGCGCGTCGTGCAACAGATTCCAGAAGACGATTTGGACGCGGCGATCCAACTAGGCATCCGTTCTGGCTTTGGCGATGAATGGCTGCGTTTTGGCGCGCTGAAGATCTTTGCCGATGGCTCGCTGGGCGCACGTTCGGCCGAGATGCTCGATCCGTACGAAGGCGAGCCGCACAACTATGGCATCGCGGTTGCAACGGCGGCCCATCTGCACCAGCAGGTGGAAAAAGCGGCCCGTGCCGGTCTCGCCGTTCATATCCACGCGATTGGCGACAAGGCTAATCGCACCGTGCTCGATGCGATCGAAGCTACGCGCAAGGCCGGGATCGGTTTACATCTGCGCCATCGCATCGAACACGCGCAAGTGTTGCACCCAGCCGATCTGCCGCGTTTTGCGGCCTTGAATGTGATCGCGTCGATGCAGCCGATCCACTGCACACAGGATATGGTCGTTGCTGATGCGCACTGGGGTGCCCGTTGCCGCGGCGCTTATGCTTTTAGCAGCCTGTTAAGCAGTGGCGCCCGCTTGGCCTTTGGTTCCGACGCGCCAGTCGAGACGCCGGATGTGTTGCAAGGCATCTACGCCGCCGTCACGCGGCGGCGCGCCAATGGTTATCCCGGACCGGACGGCTGGTATCCAGAGGAGTGTCTTGCCGTGGCCGAAACGGTGCACGCGTATACCGTCGGCGCGGCCTACGCGGGCGGCATGGAGACGATCCAGGGTGCGTTGGCACCCGGGATGCTGGCTGATCTAGTTGTGTTGGGGCAAGATATTTTCACCATCGAGCCGGCCGCCATCCTGGAGACCCAGGTGGTAGCGACCATGGTCGGCGGCGAGTGGGTTTACGGGTAGGGAATTTTATAACCGTTACCCTGCGCGCACAGAGAAAAAGCTACAGAGCGCACAGCGAAAATCTGCTAAAATTTGACCAATTTGTAGGGCTTTCTATTATCTGTGTGTAACGTGAATTCTCCAGGATCTGGATTGATCGAAAGGTTTGTTCGATGGAAGACTACGTCGTGCGCATCATCGCCAAGGAGGCGAATGTGCGGGGCCTTGTTTGTGTGACGACAGCGCTGGTTAATGAAGCGGTTCGCCGCCATAGCGCTGGCCCTGCCGCAGCAATTGCGTTGGGCCACAGCCTGACGGCCGCAGCCTTGTTAGGCGCATCGCTCAAAGTGCAGCAGCGCGTCGCCATCAAGGTGGAGGGGAACGGTCCGCTGCGCAAATTGGTGGCGGAGTCTGATAGTTATGGGCGATTGCGTGGCTATGTCGCCGTGCCCGATGTGATTGCCCCCGACCCCTCAGATTTGGCAAACACGCTGGGCGACAGCGGTTTGCTGACGGTAGTGAAAGATCTGCGTCTCAAAGACTTGTACGAAGGCGTGGTGCCGCTGCAAACGGGCGCATTAGATCAGAACCTGACTGCCTATCTGTTACAATCCGAACAGGTGCCTTCCATAGTCGAGATTGGCGCAACAATGGCGTCCACCGGAGAAGTGGCGGCGGCGGGCGGCCTATTGCTTCAGAGCCTGCCCAATCAGACGACCAATGGTCTACAAAGCCTGGCGGAACAGTTGGATGATCTGCCCCCAATTGAAGAGATGCTCCACAGTGGTCAGCAGCCGGAGGATGTCCTAGCTGCCCTTTTTGTTGGTATCCCTTATGAAATGTTAGAGACTTTTCCGTTGCGTTTTCAATGTTCGTGTAGCTGGGCGTGGGCGGAACAAGCGCTGGTCCTGCTCGATCGCAGCGACCTGGAAATCCTGATCGCGGAAGGTCAGGCGGTTGTCGATTGTCACTTCTGCCACGAACGTTACATCTTTGGCCGTGAAGCGCTGGAGATGCTGCTGGAGAAATTACCTTGACCCCGACTACTTCGTAAGCGTATCCCACGTTCTCGTTGCTAATCACAACCCACCCAAGCCCTGGGAACGCCGCCATCCTTGGCGGCAGGCCGGCAGGATCGCGCCTAAGATGCAACCGCTCCTGGACGCGTTCCCAGTGCGTACCATGATGTAGTTAGTCTTGGCATCATAAGTGTAAACTTAAGGATAGATATTGTCATTCTGAGCGGTAGTATGCGAAGAATCCC
>JBBRVA010000422.1:0-7116 GCA_038247295.1 Caldilineales bacterium
AGGGTGCACTTCGCAAGGCGCGTAAATTGGCGATGTAAGTGGTCAGTTACCAGCGCTTCACTGGGAAAAATAACGCCCGATCTGATCACACAGCCGCCGCGCCCGCAACACATAGAAGAACATGAAACCAAGCCCAATAATAGCACCGACTTTCTGCCAGTCGATGAAATTGGGCAACGGGAACATTGGCCGTGGTGAAATGGGCAAAAACAAGAAGCCCAGCAGCATCAGCACGAAGATGACCAGTGACCAATCGAGATAGCCTTGTACATGCAACTCACCTTCCAATGTACGATCGCGAATACGGCCATGTACCGACCAATTTCTGCGACCGCTACGGCTGGCCTGTTGCTCGCGAAACAAACATTCCTCCTCATTCAATAAGCGATAGCTTACAGGCGAATGTTTGCCCTGTGTGCCCAACAACGATTGCACAAATGCCGACAAATTATAGGTTCCCACCACATCATCGTTCAATTGGACAAGCTGCACGTGATGCGCTTCATGGCCCACATTTTCAAAGCTGATGGAGACCAGACCGGCCGCCACTTGCGCCGGCGCAGAAAAGTTATAATCGCCGCCCTTAATTGTGATTGAGGTCACGGCGCCCTTGGTGGACAGGATACAGGCGTCTGCAATCAGGGCGATGCTCAACAAAATGAGCATGGTCATAACGGAAGGCAAAGTCCGCATTGTTTTATTTCCTTTCTTATGCATTTTTTCGTTGGCGAGTCTATGAACGCAACACGCTGTGTCTATAGCCACAACTGTTGTCCGTTCGTACACCAGGAGGATAGCGGGCGGGGGTCGACGTGGAGTCGACAAAGTGTCGACAAAGAATGATGCAACCCTAGGCAACACTGGTTGGTCACTGCCCAAAAGGCGTTAGAGAGGCCAATCAGTACCATTTCGGGCCTACCCAAAAGTCATTTGACAAGAATTTACGATGTGCTATTATTACGCCGGTTCAACTTGCCCCACTTGTGCTTATCTAGGACTGGCAACCCACCAACACCTGTGCACAAGTTATCGGTATTATCAGAATAAATACAAAGGAGAGAGAAGATGAGGTTTAGATCATCAAATTGGACAGGACTCACAGTTGTGGTTCTGCTGGCTTTGCTGTTAGGCGCCTGTACACCGCCTGCACCGGCGGCCGAAGCGCCAGCCGCTGATGCCCCCGCCGCCGATGCCCCCGCCGCCGATGCGGCGCCAGGGGCGATCGAATTGGTGGTATGGGCAGAGGGTGGCACGGTTGATACCATGACGTCCGATCCGGAAGGGCGCGGCAAATATGGCCAATACCTAATCGAGAAATTTGAGGAAGAGAATCCGGGTGTGACGGTGAAGTTGGAATATCACGGCTGGGATGAAGAGCTGCGCCAGAACTTGGTGACAGCACTGTTGGGTGGCAATGCGCCCGACATTGTCGTCGGCGAAAATTTCTTCCAACAGTATGCTGAGCTTGGCTCACTCATTCCATTGGATGATGTAATTGCCGATATCAAAGAAAACCTGGTCCCCGGCACTTATGCCGCCGGCGTCTATCAGGATCAGGTTTATGGCCTTTCTTCGTCCACGGGGGTCTTTGGCTTTGAACGCAACTGCAAGGTCATTGAAGCGGCTGGCCTCGACTGTGAAACACCACCAGCCACGTGGGATGAATTGTTGGCCCAGGCTAAGCAGATTACGGAGGCAGGCAACAAAGAATATTATGGATACACCCTCCAAGGGCCAGTCGGCTTCTCGGTCGGTGGCATCTTCCGTGTTGCCGTCTACCTGACCCAAGCCAATGCACCGATGTGTAACGAGGATTGCACTCAACCCTGGTTCAATAATCCAGACGCCGTGCCCGTGATGGAGTTCTTACGCGAGATCAACAAGTATACACCGCCAGGCCTCACATTTGATCCGGACGAAGGACGCGTCTATACCCAACTCTTTAATGGCATCTCGGCCTATCAGATTGCGGGTAGCTGGCACATTGGCTGGGCAAAAGAATCGGGCTGCGAAGATTGCCGCTACTCGGGCATTCCCGTCCCAGAGGGTGGACAACCGGCCAGCATTATTGTTGCCAATGTGATGTACGCTGTGCTCAAAGAGAGCGAGCACCCTGATGTCGCCGCCGAATGGATCAAATTCCTCACCCGCGATGATGTGCAAGATTTGGTCTATCCGCTCACGGGACGGTTGCCTTCCACCCGCAGCGCGTTGGAAAGACTCCGCCCAACCGTCGATGATGCCACAGCGGCCTTTATCGACCAATTGCTCAACAATCCAGAGCTCGGCATCCTGCCGCAGTGGCGCAAAGATCCACAGAAACTGTGGCAGATTTACAATGACATGCTGACCGAAGTTTTGACAACCGATGGCCCAGTGATCGATATTATGGATAAGGCCCAAGCGGCCGCCGAAGAAGTGATGAACGCCCAGTAACTTAAGTTTTGTAGCGTTCTGTAGGTCATCGCCACTAGTGTGACAATCCGCTCTGACGGACGCCGTCACATCAGTGGCCATGACCTACACTTTGAAACCGTTGCTATTGTAGACTAGATTTCCATTCTCAACATGACTGTAACAACTACCAATATCCAATTTCCCACACCGCAACCTATCTCTGGCTGGCAGCGCTGGCGCTTTCGCCATCGCCAGGCGCTTGAGGCATGGATCATTCTGATCCCAGTTTTGCTTTACTACGCATTGTTTTATATTGTGCCTGTTTTGCTCAATGTCGGGCTCAGCTTTACGCGCTGGAACGGCATTACCGGTTTCCCAGCGTGGATTGGTGTGAATAACTATCTCCAATACACGCGCGGCGGCTACCCGACCATCATCTTGAACACGGCGCTCTTTGCGGTTAGCGCGCTTCTAATCCAGACTACAGTGGCCTTTTTCATTGCTGTCTTGCTCAATCAGAAGGTCTTTGGTCGCGGTCTTTATCGGGCGCTCTGGTATGTACCCACCCTCACGTCGGCGGCCATTATGGCCCAAGTGGCGGTGATCTTTATCTCACCGTTTGACGGCGTCCTTAATTCTATTCTTACTAGCCTGGGTCGCGATCCAGTAATCTGGACCGTCGAGGGTAACTGGATGCGCGCCTTTATTGTTGCTTTCACGATCTGGCGCGGCATTGGTAGCCCCGTAGTGCTCTTTCTGGCCGCGCTACAAGGCATTCATCAGGAGCTATACGAAGCAGCCATGGTCGACGGCGCCAACGCCTGGGCAATGCTGCGGCGTATCACGATTCCGTTGCTGCGCCCAATGATTCTGTTTGTCTTTGTCACCGGCATTATCGGTGGCTTTCAAATTTTCGAAGCGGTGCTATTGATCAGCAAAGGCGGTCCGCAGAACATGACCAACGTCATGCTCTTGCAGATTTACAACGATGCCTTTGTCAACACCAACATGGGGGTGGCCAGTGCGGGCGCCGTGGTGATGGCGCTGATCTTGCTGTGGTTCAGCCTGACAGGCATGCGGCTGATGCAAGCTGGCCGCGTGGAGGGAGAATAATGGCACGTATGTCACGGCTGGAGCGCATTGCCATCCAACTCATTTTAATTGTTGGTAGCGTCATTATGGCCTATCCTCTGCTCTTTGGTGTGCTGGCCTCGCTTTCCACACTTGAGTCTTATAACAACAGCACATGGGTTCCGATTCCCAATCCACTGACCTTTGAAAACTATGCGGTGCTCTTTACGCGCCAATCGAATATTTTGTTGTGGGTGGTCAACACACTGTTGCGCATTGGTTGGTATGTGCTCGTGCCGGGTACGATCGCGGTCCTTTGCGGCTATGTCTTCACCCGGTTAACCTTTCGCGGCCGCGACACAGTCTTTCTATTGTTGCTCACCTCGATGATGGTGCCAGGTATTGTCTACTACGTGCCTACTTATGTCATGGTTGCCCGCTGGCCATTGGTAGGCGGTAATGACATGTGGGGCCAAGGCGGTTCGGGGTTTATCAACCTGTGGCCAGCCATGTTGCTGCCCGGTCTGGTCAATGTCTTTTACATTTTCCTCATGCGACAGACCTTCTACAGCATCCCCAAAGACTTTGAAGAAGCCGCCCGTGTCGACGGCGCCAACACACCACAGGTGTTGTGGAATGTCTATCTGCCCATGCTCAAACCGGCGATCACGGTGATGGTGATCTTTCAATTTGTGGCGATCTGGAACGACTATCTCTGGCCGTTGGTCGTGGCGGGCGGTAACGATGACATCTGGCCGATTGCGCTTGGTTTCCAGCGGATTATGCTCAGTGGCGCTTCGTTCAAGGGTTCACGCGGCGGATCGATCACCGATTATCCATTTGCTTTTACCATGGCCACCGTGGCGACCTTGCCCACCGTACTGCTCTTCTTATTTCTACAGCGCTACTTTGTCGAAGGTGTACAAGGGTTTGCGCTCAAAGGTTAAGCCAGACATGACGAATTACGGCAACCAGACGAGCAAATCCCGAACATAAGCTCTATAAATTGTCCTTTATTTTATCGTAGCGCAAAATTATTACATTTTATATTACACAAAGCCTTCAAGTCACTCATAATCAGGTAATGCATAAGAGGGTGGATTGACGAAATAGCTCATGCTTATATCCAGTGAAATTTCTGTTGCAGGCGCCAAATCGATCAGCATCTGCTTGTCATTGATCGTCATCGTTGCTGTTTCTGTGTTCACCGGGGGTGGTGCGTAAGTCGGTTGCCGGCCAGGGTATTCACTGGTGCAGACATCGTAGGAAACAGCCGCAAAACGATGCTCGCCAAAGGCGCCGGCTTGCACAATGACACGTCGTGACTCAAAGGAGTTCAGATTCACCAGGCGCAACTGCGTGTGCTCGCCTTCGGCTTTCTCGACCAAGGCAGCGACATCGGCAGGAAGTCCTGGCCGGCGCCGGTCGGCGTCAAAATAACGGATGCGACAGTGAAGCAGCCCGCCATTGTAGATAATCTGCGGCGCACCCAGTGTCAACTGGACGAGCGCCTCGGTTGCCACGGGGTTCAGTTGTTGCCAATGGTGAATGTTGACTTGGGTCAGATCAGCTTGGTCGGCGCGGATCAAGGCCAAGCGGCGGTTAACCAGGCCAAAGGTGGCGCGCAAAATATCTGCGGGATAGGTGGGATTGTCACCTTGCAGAAAACGCAACCAGGGTTGCTCATGGCCGCCATCTTCTTTGTTGCGAAAGGGGACGAGCATGCGCCAATCGTACTTTTCTACCCTGCGCAGCCGCTCAATACGTTCCCAGTCGGCGCCGTCCTGTGACAAATTCCAAAGCGCGGTGGGATAGATCGGCGCCAGCGGTTGATAGTCGAACCAGCCATGATCGCCGTAGCGATAGGGGATTACAAACATCTCCGGGTCATCGGCCTGGGCATCGAAAGCGCCGACCCAATGTTGAGCCAGGCTCATCTCCAGGGTACGCACATCGCGCACTTCGCCCAGTGCCCAGACGTGGTCCAACTGGCTGCGCGGCAGATCGAGATAGGCGAGGTTACCGGTCAGGAGGGTGGCATTGGCAGCCGCTACGGTCGCCGCCATGCCGATATTGTAATAGCCGTGCGGCCACGTCCAGCCATAAAGTCCCCCGTACCATTTGCCATCCATCAACTCGCCCACTTGGCCACTAGGGCCTACATTATCGGGCAACAGACCACCATTCTGACGGGCGCGCGCGATCCAGCCATCAACATACTCGACGAGCCAACCGCGGTATTTTTCCTCGCCACTCATCAAAAAGGCATTGGCGATCAGGCTGGTAACAATCAAGTTGCCCGCCACATCCCCCCGCCCCATCCGTTCTTGCATGGTTTCACCCATGCGCCGCGCTTTGGCCGGATCGGTCAAATCATCATAATGGTTGATGCCGGGCAGATCGTGGAAGGGCAGACCGTAGACGCGCATGCCCGGTCCCCAGTTGTATGATGGTTCTTCGCCATCCATCACGCCCCAGCGTGGCCCGCCGCTGCCGTTGTGCGCCGCCCGGATCAGGTTGTGTTCGGGGTCATAATTGAGGGCTTCGGGGTCTTCGTTTAGATAAAAACCGGCAAAGCGCCGCGCACGATCAAGGTTGATGGGATTGGTAGGGTCGGCCAGGCAGAGAAAGTAGAAGTAGATGTAACTTTCGCCCTGGTGAAATTGATCATAGCCGAACTCGTACTCTTTGTGGACCAGGCCAAACCCGGTCAGTTGGCGTGTGATCGCATCCCATTGGCGCTGCCCCAGTTCCAGCAAGTGATCACCACCGCCCAACAGATAGAGCAGCGGCCAGTTGTAGGAGCTTTCGTAAAAATCATCAGCGCCGTCGCGCGAGTTGTACCAGGTGTCGCGCCAGATCAGGCTGCCGTCGGCGTGCGTGTACTTTTCCAAAAAAGGATAGACCGATTCGTTCATCAAGTCGATCAATTTGCGTTCCAAAATCGCCCACGTGGGTGGATTCAAACACGGGGTCGTGGCCGTAATCGTCAGCATGCTTTCTCCTGAATTTTTATCATTTCTCAACACTTTGATCCTTGGGTATACTACTTGGAAAACCGATTCTGATCAAACGCTTATTTTCTAGACCTATTGCAGAGAGGCAAAGCAATGACAAACCACAACGATCTCCTAACCCAGGCAAGTGACGCGCCGCAGCCGTTCGCATGGGATCTGCCGCGCTATCGCGTCAAGGTGGATGAATATAAACACTATTGGCAAAATGGCTATCTAATCGTGCGCAATTTGGTGACGCCGGCGGATGTAGCCGATTTGCAGAGTTTTGCGATGGACTTGCTGCATGGCCGGATCAAGATCCCTGGCGTGCCCGATGCAGACGGTGCCGATCTGCAAGCACTCTACAAACGCTTCTCGCGCATCCATATGTTGCATCGCCAGTTTGCCACTGCCGAGCGTTACCTGCTTTACCCGCGCGTGCTCGACGTGTTAGAGGCGCTGATCGGGCCGGATGTGCTGGCCTTACAAACAATGCTCTTTCTGAATCCGCCCCGGTTGGGGGGTCAGGGTTGGCATCAGGACGCTTACTATATCACCACCTATCCCGAAACCCTGATCGGCGTCTGGATTGCGCTCGACCGTGCCGACGAGGAGAACGGCTGCTTGTACGTCACGCCCGGTTCGCACGCCG
>JBBRVA010000423.1:0-7084 GCA_038247295.1 Caldilineales bacterium
GAGGTCGCCATCATTGTCCAGGTCTGCAACCACCATGCCCCGCCCGCTGCGCGTGGCGTTCAAGCCCCAGTCAGGGGCCAGTGCAAAGCGCGTCCCGCCCATGTTGTGAAACGCTTGATTCTCCTCTACCAATTCTTGATTGGGAAGATGTTCCAGTGCGCCTTGATCGATCATGCCGTTGACCACATAAAGATCAAGATAGCCATCGTTATCAAAATCACCCAGTTGACCAGACCAACTCCAGCCCGTGGCATCCACGCCCCAGGCGACCGCACGATTCGTATAACCCTGGACGCCATCGCCCATTTGAAGCACGTTGCCGAGCAACTGCGGATCATCGGCAGCCGACGACTCTTCCAGGTTTAAGAGAACCGGCTGCCAAGCTGCCAGGGTCGCGGCGTCTGTGGTATATGGCTTCATGTCGGTGGCAAACAACTCATAGACGCCGTTATTATCCACATCTGCCCAAGCAAAGCTGCGTGTGCTGTAACCCGTGCGAGCAAAAGGTGTCGCTGCCGGCCACGCGTTGCTTTGGTGCGTCCAAGCCTGGTCGGGCAGAGCGCTGTCGTTGCCAACCAGAACATCCAGTTGGCTGTCGCTATTGATGTCGAAGAGAGTAAGCGCCAAGGCTAGCGTTGTGGTCGCCAGTGCCGTTGGTGTAAAGGCTACGGCTTGATTGGTATAGGCATAGATGCCACTGGCTACGCTCGGTGACAAATTTGCCGTATACGCCGCGGTCACCAAGTCGAGATCGCCGTCATTGTCCAAGTCGGCCCAGTCGATGGCCGTGGCCGGCTCGGCGATGCCCGGCAATGTCTCCCGCGTAAATTGTTGGTTACTCCACACAGTATCAAGCGCGACGGTTGACCCCAGGTTGCGCCAATAGTCGAGCGCGCCGGTCTGTTTTGTCAGGACAATATCCTGCCAGCCATCGCCATCGACATCTACGATGTTGACGGTGCGCGTGCGCCCAGTGCCAAAACCATTCCAGCGGAAGGTCAGGTTGCCTTCATTCCACAGTAATGTGTCGGCGCCGTCGTTGCCCCCCAGCACAATATCGAGATCGCCATCATTATCTAAATCATTGATCGCAACCCCAGCGCCGTTGGCGATTGGTAAAGGCCCCATATTCGTTTCGAGCGTGGTCACATGCGGCAGATCGTGCGGGATAAAGCGTCCGTTACAAGCTAGCTGTGCAGATGCGACTGACAAGAAGGCGCCCGGCGCAGGTGTGTAGGCGGCGCCTGTTGAGGCAACACAACAGGTGTAAATGTACCAGGTCCGCCATAAATTGGCGCGTGCTACCTTTTAAGATTAGCATAGGCTGGTTCGTGGGGCATAGGCGGGTTCCTAATGATCCAAGACTTGCTGAGAATTCTGTTTTTAGTTTAATAGCTGCTAGATCGGCGTGGAACTACTCTTATTTGTGGCGTAAAATCATCGACTGGAAATGGCCTGTACTCTCATTTTCTAAAAACACACGCTTGAAGTAGACGATTTCGAATATTCCTGACACAAGCGCCTGAATCTGTTCATCCAGATAGCGGGCGAAGAATCGTTTTGGTTACCGTTCACGACTTGAGTTGCGCGAACCATTCACGCAACACTTGAGCGTGTTGCGGCAGCGCAATTTCCGGCTCCTCAATCTCAGGGTGCCATTTCTTTTCCCACTCGGCGCTGATATAGCCGTTGTAGCCTTCGCGCTGCAATAACTCGACCACAGCCCGGCAGGGAACCTCGCCTTCGCCGAGCAGTACCAGTTGCCAGTCACCATCTGGGCGTAGCCGCGCATCTTTGATATGCACGTGAGCGGTGCGCTCACCAATCAACTGCCAAGTTTCCTCAATCGACTCACCCATGCGAAAGGGGTGATGGACATCCCACACGGCTTGTAGCCGCGGGTGGGGCGCTTGCGCAAGGACTTTGGCCACTTCGGCGCCCCGGCAAAAAGCATCGTGCGTTTCAAGTAGGATGGTAACGCCCTGTTGTTCGGCAGTGGGCAGAGCGGCTGTCAAATTTTCTGCTACCCAGTCGATTGTCTGTTCGATGGTTTGGCCGGGTTGGACATTGCCGCCAAATGTGCGCACCATTGGCGCGCCTAGATCATTTGCTAGCTCCAAATAACGCAGCAGATCATCCAGATTTGTCTGGCGTTCGCCTGGATCTGGGGCAGAAAAGCGTGTGGAAAGTCCCAATCCGATAATTTCTAAATTGTGGCGTTGCATTGTTTGCTTAATTTGGCGACGGCGTTCGGCCGGCAGATCGGCGGGGATGATCCCACCCTCTAGCCAACGAATTTCTAAGGCGCGGTAGCCATGGAGAGCAGCCTGCTCGGCTGCGTGTTCTAGCGACCAGTTTGGGCAGCCCAGCGTGCTGAAGGCCAAAGGAAATCGATCTGACATAGTTTGATCCTTGTAGGGCGAAATTTCAAGTGTCGATTGTTTGTAACGGATGGAGTGACTACGCCTGGTTCACGCTTCGTAGGCTAAAATCTCATCAACCGTGCGCTTGGCATCTTCGCCATGCAGATAACCCAGGTGCCAGAGCCGTGAGTTCTCCATGTACTTAACCCCTTTGCCCTTGATGGTGTGCGCAATAATCATCTGAGGCTTATCGCTATCGGCCGGTAGGTTATCGAAGGTAGCCGTCAATGCGGCCAGATCATGGCCGTCGCACTCGTGGACTTGCCAGTTGAAGGCGCGCCACTTGTCGGCGAGTGGTTCCAAACGCATGGTTTCTTCGGTAAAAGCATCTAGACCCATGCCATTGCGATCAATGATGCCGATGAGATTGCCAGCGTGCAGATGAGAAGCGGCTTGCGCTGCCTCCCAAATCTGGCCCTCATTTAGCTCACCATCGCCCAATAAGACGAAGACACGGCCTGGCGATTGACGTTGCTTAATGCCCAAAGCCATGCCCAACCCGATGGAGAGGCCATGGCCTAGAGAGCCAGAACTAAAGTCGATGCCCGGCACCTTGCGCATATCAGGATGGTCGCCCAGCGGCGAGCCAATCCGCGCATAGTTGTCTAGCCAAGCGGTAGGAAAGTAGCCCAAGTCGGCAAGAATGGGGTAGACGCCCACCGCGCAATGACCTTTAGAGAGAATGAGCCGATCACGATCGGGCCACTTGGGATCATCCGTTAGCCGCATCGTATGGTAATAGAGCACAGATAGAATCTCCGCCGCCGAGAAGACCGATGTATAGTGACCGCTCTTGGCGATCTCGACTAAACGCACTGTTTCCGTGCGGATAAATTGGGCGCGTTCACGCAGCCGTTCCAAATTGGCAGTAGCCATTGCTTCCTCGCTTTACATAACTCGACAAATAGGTATATCGTAGAGAATTTACTCGGACCTTTGATTAGCACCAGTAAGTATACTGGGCGCGGCGCTACGCGTCAAAAGTGAAAAAAGTAGCCGTGTCGGCTAATTTGCATTATCGTAAAATGCAATTCGCAAAAACGGATTGGCAATTGTACAATGATTCTCTTTGTGCCAAAACAGTTCTAGTTGAGCTCAATCTGATGGAAAGTAGTGCTGTATGAATAAAGGTGTTTTATATGCGTTGGGCGCCTATGTGATCTGGGGATTTTTACCGATTTATTGGAAGTCACTGCCAGGTATTCCAGCGTTGGAAATTCTATCACACCGGGTGGTCTGGTCATTTATCCTGCTTGTTTTCGTTTTGGTCTACAAGCGTCATTGGCAGTGGATTGGTCCAGCCATCCGCAACCGCCGAGTCCTCCTTACCTTTTTGGCCGCCACGACCATGTTGGCAATCAACTGGCTGGTCTATATTTGGGCCGTGCAAACTGATCATATTGTGGAGAGTAGTCTAGGCTATTTTATCAACCCCTTAGTCAATGTCCTGCTGGGGGTGCTCTTTTTACGAGAGCGATTACGCCCTTGGCAACTTGTTGGCATTGCTGTGGCTGCGCTCGGTGTGCTTTATCTTACCTTCTCTGTTAACTCTTTGCCTTGGATTGGTTTGACGTTGGCCTTTTCTTTTGGCATCTATGGCTTGTTGCGCAAGACAGCAAGTTTG
This sequence comes from Caldilineales bacterium, assembly GCA_038247295.1. Classification (GTDB taxonomy): domain Bacteria; phylum Chloroflexota; class Anaerolineae; order Caldilineales; family Caldilineaceae; genus JAPLGZ01. Next base: position 4,048 of record JBBRVA010000423.1, read on the forward strand.
AATTCACTACAAGGGCTCACATTTGAGACTGCGCTGCTCTTTGTACCTGTGGTCGCTTACCTACTCTATCGCGAAACAATGGGCAATGGTGCGTTTGGTCATGCTGCGCCCCCCATCACTTTTTTGCTCGTCTTTTCGGGGTTGGTAACGGCTGCCCCACTCTTGCTGTTTGCCGCCGGCGCCCGCCGTGTCTCACTCTCGACGCTGGGCATTCTTCAGTATCTAGCCCCGACGATTCAATTTTTGCTGGGGGTGTTCATCTATGGAGAGCAGCTAACCGGAGCACGTCTGATCGGCTTTGGGTTGATTTGGCTGGCGCTGCTTATCTATTCACTAGAGAGTTTGATTGAGCGGCGCAGGGAAATGGCCTACCAGTATGCGCATTGATTAGTCGGGCGCGTGGGCAGTTATGCGCGCTCTTTTGTTGTTAGTGAAACAGTAGGACAGTACGACAGGTTTCGTCCACTGTTTTACTGTCCTACTGTTTCACTCGCTTGCTCTGTAACAGTACCTAACTTGCCAAATAAGCGTCAACCGCCTCTTTGCTAATCCGGTACTGCGCCCCAATCTTCTTGGCCTTGATCTCGCCACTATCGATGATCGCTTGCACGTCGGCGGGCGTGACACGCAGATAGGTGGCTGCTTCTTCTAAGGTCATCACGGACGGCGTAGATGCGGCGGTCGCCGATTGGGCTGACTGCTGCGCGCCCTGTTGCGAACTGTTCATGGCGTTGGCGATCATGCCGGCCATCCCAGCGCCCATGCCAATCCCGGCGCCAAGCCCCAGGCCTTCGCCGGTGCCGCCACCTGGCTGTTGCGCGGCATCACCAATCGCACGCGCGGTTTTGAATTTCATGTAAGAGTCCAAGTTGCCCACGGCGCCCATGCTGGCGCGTTCGTCAATTGCCTTGGCCGTTTCCTCGGTCGGGCTGATCGAGATGATCATGAATTGTTTTAGGTTCAAGCCGAGGGCGAGGAAATCATCTTGCACTTTGGCCTTCATGCCGGCGCTGATCTCATCGAACAGCTTGGGTAGATCGAAAATGCTGGTCATGTTTTCGCCCAACACATCGGTCAGGCGGGACAATATGGCGCCACGCAGATATTCTTCGATCTGGCCGGTGGTGTAAATGCCTTGTGTGCCGACGATCTGGTCGACAAAGCGCTTGGGATCGGCAATTTGAACTGTATACTGACCAAATGCCCGCAGCCGCACCAAGCCCAAGTCGGAGTCGCGCAAGCTAATCGGCTGGGGCGTGCCCCATTTCATGTCGGTAATTTCACGCAGGTTGACAAAGTAAACTTCAGCCGTGAAGATGTCTTTGCCGCTGGTGCCCAGACGTAAGATGCTGGACAAAATGGGCAAGTTCATTGTCGTAATGGTGTGACGACCCGGATCGAACACATCCAACGATTTGCCATCGCGGTAGAAAACGGCGCGCTGGCTCTCGCGCACAATAACTTGGCTGCCCATGCGGAAGTCACCCGAACCAAACTCGGGGACACGTACGACTAGATCATTTGGTCCCTGGTCGGGCGCTTCGATAACATCAATGATCCTTGGCATAATTTATTCTCCTCATTCATTAAAGTGCTAGCAGTGGTAGGTGAAATCCCCAACACAAATCCAAAGTTGATTGGCAACGAATGTTACTATTGGTCCTGAGTATCAGCAGGCAAGTCGATGTTTGGTACAAAAGTTGCATCGGTCAACAGCGCAGGATCGATAATCGCCTCGTTGCGTTTCCCAAACATCGTATTCAATTCGGCAATCACACTCGTCACCTGATCGATGCTAGTTTGAATATTCTCTTTGCTGGTCACAGCCGTGGCTACAGCTTTGACGGCGTTTTCAACCGCAACTATCCGACCGGCCAAGGCGACATCAAATTTGTGTAACGCATCCAACTGTTCTTCTTGAATGCGGACCGCGTCGAACAAGCCGGCGTAACCATAACTAGCCGTCTTAACGCGGTCAACCAGAATTTGCAATTTGCGGATGGCCTCATCGACATCGTCCAGCCAGGTCAAGCCGCCATTTTTGAGTAGGGTCTTTTGGATGTCGAGCAATGCCTGTTTCTGCTCATCTAACTGATTGGCAATCAACATCCGTAACCGCTTATCGGCGTCACGCCGTAACTCCTTATCTACATAGCCGCGAATACCGGGCAATCCTTTGAGCAGACGCTCCAGCGCACCCATATTGGACTTTGCCGCTTCAACATATTGATCGCTCATACCTATTCCCCCTTTTGTGATTCAATCTTCAGTCAGATGACTCTATACCCATAAAGTCTATTCAAATCAAGCAAATTTTAAGCAGTTGTGGTAGCTGCCGCAGCCCGTTTGGTCAGAAAAACTTCGCTACCACAATAGGGGCATTTGATCAGACCCTTGCCGGCAAAAGTGACTTCGCTGCCACAATTGGGACATTTGCGACCTTCGGTTAATGCTTGGCTTTCAACACTGTATAAGAGGCCTTTTTCCCAGTTAATGGCGCCACTGAAGAGCTGCTTACCCACCAAGTCACGAATCATGTCTTCGATTGTATCACGCGGCATTTGGAGCTCGGCCACCAATTGGCCAATGTTAACCTGGCCTTGGGTGAGCACCATATTCAGAATCTTCTTTTCTTGCTCCACCACCGCGAATTCTGCCTTCTCGACCGTACCCCGCCGGAAGACGTAAAAGCCTACGCCAAAAACTGGGGAGAGGACGAGCAAGGCTAACACAACCGCCAATGCTTTACCATCGCCTGTGGGAACAGCTGCACTGGCCCAAACCAGAAAGGCTACTAGCAAAACAATACTACCCGCCATGAGGGCTGCACCCATTGTCCGCCCGCCACCGATCATGTGATCGCTCCTTCGTGAAAAATGTTATTTATAGGACTTACGCAAAATCATATTATCTGTGCCGTCGGGGGGGGGGGCCCCCGGGGGGGGGGCCCGCGGGGGCCCCCCCGGGGCCCCCCCCCCCCCCCCGGGGGGGGGCATAAAATTTTGAGAGTAAGGATTTAGACAACCAGACCAGGGGA